>JANWZO010000002.1:47785-209070 GCA_025054615.1 Kiritimatiellia bacterium | reverse complement strand
CCGACTGGTATTTTGAGCATCCGTTCCAGCATGAGACCATTGTGGTGGAAGATGGCACACTTCGGCTGGCGGGCGGTGCGACGATTAACGCCAGCAATCGGCTGCTGGTGGCGGAAGGCGGCAATGCGGTGTTTGACATCAACAACCGGCCGGTGACGGTGGCGAGCCTGCGGGGCGGCGGTCGGATCGAGCTGGGCAGCGCCGGCTCGCTGCGGGTGGCGCATCGCTTCTCCATGTACAACATGACGCAAACGATTGAGACGATTTTGATCCCGTCGCGTTGGCGGGGCACGATTGCCGGGGGGACGGCGGGAGCCACATCGCTGGTTTTCAGCGCTGGGCCAAACTCGTTCCATACCTGGCTGGGCGGCAGCAATGCGCATGCGGGGGTTACGCTGATTGAGGATGGCATGCTACAGGTTGCACACAGTTGGGCGCTGGGGCAGCGAGGGGCGGGCAACGAAACGCTAGTACGCACCAATACGTCGTTGCGGCTGGTGGCGGGGGGCATGAATGTGCCAGAGGACCTGATTCTGCTGGCCTCCGGCAATGGGCGGCCGTTGGTGAACGCGGAAGGTGACAACGAGTTGTCGGGCACGCTTCGGATCACAACGGTGACGACCGGCGCGAATGTGGACATTTACCTGGCTAATGAGGCGTCGAATCGGCTGTTGCGCTTTAGCGGGGTTTTGACAGGGATGGACAACCCGTCTGAGACGAACCTGCAGGCGCGAATTTTCCTTGTTGCGGCGCCGGGGGCGACGGTGGAGGTGTCGGGAGCGGTGGCGAACTTTACCGGCGGCGTGACGCGACTGTTTTTGCGGCGATCGAGCAATGACGCGCCATCGCGAGCGACATTCCGGCTGTCGAGCACGAACAGCACATTTGACGGTGGGCTGACCCTGCTGAACGGGACCCTGTTGGTGGGGGCGGACGCGCTGGCGAGCGGGCCGGGTGCGTTTGGGTCCAACAATTTGGTAGTGGGGGCGTCGTGGGCGGCAGTGGCCAACGAGAATCTGGCGGTGTTGATTGACGGGCCGTACACGGTGGGTCGGAACCTCACCGTGAATAATGTGAATACATCCGGGATCACCACCTTGGGGGGAATCGGAGCGCATACGTCGGTGTTGTCTGGGACGGTGACCTTTGGGGGCAGTCGGGAAATTCGGCTGACGGCGGGCAGTGGGGGATATGTGCGGATTACGGGTCGGCTGAACGATGGGACCAACACGGTGTCGTTGCGGAAGGTGGGGGCTGGGGTTGTTACGCTGGAGCGGGCGGCGGGCAACGACGTGGACGGGTCGGTGATCGTGGAGGAGGGAACCCTTCTGGTGTCCAACACATCGGGGTCTGGGACGGGGACGGGTCCGGTTCAAGTCCGGACCAATGGGTGGCTGGGTGGGACGGGGATCATTACGGGGTCGCTGTCGGTTGCGGGAGGGTTGACGTTTGAGCTATCGACGCCGCCGGCAAGCCATGATCGGCTGGATGTGCAGAGCGGACTGGTCTTTTCGAATGGGGCGAAGGTGCGGGTGGCAGTATTGGGGGGAGCAACGACGGGAACGTATGTGTTGGCGAATGCGGTGGGGGGGGTGAGCGGTCCGTTGCCGGCGCTCGAGCTGACGGGGACGAGTTGGAGCGGGGTCCTGAGTATGGCGGGAACAGAATTGCGGCTGGAGTTGATGGGTGCGGGGGGCGCCCCGCTCACACCGTATCAGGCGTGGGCCCAGGCGCGAATCACCAACGGGCTGACCAACGAGCTGGATGATGCGGATGGCGACGGAGTGGCCAACTGGGAGGAGTGGGTGGCCGACAGCGATCCGATGGTGACAAACGCAGCGTTTGGGGCAGTGGGGATTCAATTGGATGGTGGGAACCTGGCGGCCTTGTTCATCAGTTCGACGCAGCGGTTGTATACGCTGGAATACACGACGAGCCTGGAGGGGAACTGGTGGTCGAATGTGCCGGGCCAGGTGGACATTCCGGGCTCTGGCGGGGTGACGAATCTTTCGATGCCAGCCGTGACTAACGCCGCCTTCCGCCTCCGCGTCCGCGTACCGGAGAACTAGGCAACGCTGAATGGTTGGCCTTAAGTGCAGATAGTCGGTCCCTGAAGCCTTCGCGGATCGGCGAATTCATCGAGTCATACCCCGCTTTTTTTTGACACACCCTCGAGTGTGGCGCATAGTGTTTGAGGTTGCGAGGGCGGATGAGTACGACCAATGTCATCGAATCGGGGTTGAAAGATACGCGTCAGCGGATTTCGCGCGCCCTCGAAAACACGGTCTTGCGCAAGTTGACAGACGACCCTGCCGGTCTGATCGCCGGGGGGAAGATGTTACGTTCGCGCCTGATTTTTCACGTCGGACCCGCCGCAGGGGTACCGCACACCACACTGGTCAGCGCGGCCGCAGCGGTTGAACTGGTGCACGGCGCGAGTCTGCTCCATGACGATGTGATCGACGGCGGATATCTTCGCCGCGGTGCACCTACCTTCTGGGTCGAACGCGGAATTCCCGCCGCCATTCTTGTCGGCGACATGTTGCTCTTCAAAGCGGTCGAGGTGATTTGCGAGGTCGAAGAGGGACGCCTGACGCCGCTCTTGGTCAAACTGACCGGTGAAGTTTGCGATGCGGAATCCGAGCAGGAGCTCCTGTTGCGCGGCGCTCCGGCGACCCTTGAAGCCTGCTTGCGCATCGCGCGGCGCAAGACAGGTGCCCTTTTCGCCTTTTCCGCCGGGGTGTGCGGCGGTTTTGACCCCGAGTTGACGGCCGCCCTAATCGAGTCGGGCTATGCCGCTGGCACCGCTTACCAGTTGGCCGACGATATTTTGGACTTCAATGGATCCGAATCCGAATCGGGCAAGAGCCTTGGCAGCGATGAGGCCCGCGGAAAAACCACGGTCGGCGCCCTTCGTCCTCAGGAGCAGTCAGAAGCCATGGCTCTGATTGACTCCCTGTGCCGTCAGTCCGAAGAATTATTGCGCTCTTGGCCGTCGGTTTATCAAGCTTGGAGGGCGTTCATGGATTCTGACATGCGCCCCGCCCTGAAGAAGAATCTTTCCGTCGCTGTAAAGTGACGGCCAGTCGCGGAATCCTATCGCGAGCTTCACCACAGCAGTCTTGAACACCCTGCTCTAGTGGGCCGCTAAGGACCCATTGAAGATCTGCAGCAGGGCGTTCTGCCGATAGACGAATATGTCGCGAACATCCTTTTTCACGAACAGGCGATGAACCCATTCTCCCCCGGGAACTTTGTAGTCCACCCGATCCCGGCACAAGGTTCCGCCATCGCGCTCTTCAAAGGTGTGTTCGTGAATCCACTGGCGATAAGGTCCTCGTAGCTGCGTATCCACGAACCGAAATGGCGGTTCCCATATGGAGATCTCCGTTCGCCATCGAATCGGCAGGCCTCGGAGACGGATCCTGTAGTCAATCAACGTCCCACGTCTCATTTCGATCGGCCGGGGCGTGAGAATCTCAAATCGCAGATATGGCGGGGTGATTCGCTCCAGATTTTCGGCGCTCGCAAAGAACGGGAATACCTCGTTCACCGGCCGAGGCAACCACAGCTCTGCGAGCAGCGTGTAGCCTCCACTCGGATTGCGTGCAATTTCAACGTTCATGTCTCGCTCCGGACATCGCTTGAATTTCGCGAGCGCATCGTGTTACCTTTCAACAAACAAGGGACTGTTTATGAATTTTCTCCGTCGATCGTTCACCATCATGTTCGCATGTTTAGCGGGATGGCTTTCGGCTCTCGAGGCCCCAGGTTATACCCTCCTCGTCGCGCCAGCCCGCTATTCGGTCATCCAGGTGGCGCAGGATGTCTTGCAGCGCGTGCCCGCCGTTTTGGTTGCCTACCAAGGCAATGCGACGACAGCGGAGCCGATCCTGCACGCTTGGAATGGTACGGAGTGGGTCCCGATCACGCTCAAAGATTTTCGAGAAGTGAATTTCCTCCAGAAAATGCCGTCCAGAACGATATTGATCGGCAGTGATGATGTGCTTCCGAAAACCCTCATGGAAGCTTCCTCCTGGTCTCCCCGACTCGACCGAATTACCGACATGACGACGGGCGCGCTCATAAACGATTTGGGCCGGCTCCTCGATTGGGGCGAAGATAACTGGGTATGGTTCGCGCGGAGATACAATCTGACACTGGTTGACGAGGCGGCGCCAAGGCGATCGCGCAGTTGGTTCGATCAGGCAGGTCCCTTGCCTGACCGGCCCCGTCTAGGGCCAATCCCCGGAATTCGGCCGGTCAAACCGGTGGCATCCGAGCCCGCTGAACCACCGCCCGCACCCGTCGCTGATGCGCCATCCACTGAACCGGCCCCCTGAAAAGTCGGTGGCCGTCCTTTTCGCCGCCGCGTACTTGGCCTGTCTGCTGCCTATAGCGGGTTGTAAAACCGTGCGGGTAGAGGAGCAGCCCTACTCCGCCGTGACACTCATGGTGGCACGGAATCCGGATGAGGCAGTTCTGACCTGGTCCTCGCGCAAAGGTGAAGTGTACACCATTTTATTTGCAGAAAGCCGAGGTTCAGGCGCCCGCTGGCAACCTCTCCCTCAGGCCTCGCGTGTCATCGGGACTGGTGAAACAATCACTGTTCGCGACCGGATCCCCGCCGATCAGCCGCGTTATTATCGGATTCTGGCCCGTCCGGCATCTGGTCGGCGGCCTTGAACACCGCGACAACGGGCCGGTGGTCGGAGCCAACCAACATCCCCGGCACTCGTGGCAGGTAAGACTTTTCCGCAACCCATTCGGGCCGCATCGCCGCGCTAACCAGAATGTAGTCGATGCGCGAGTACGTCTCCTGAAACTCCCAGAAATGGGTCCATACGTCTCCCAAGGCGTCAGCGGGTCGTGTGTCGCTCAGATACGGCGGGCTGCCGATCACCTCGCGCAAGGTGGATGATTGAACGCCGTCATTCAGATCGCCTACGACGACGAGGTTCAGATTGCGGTTCCGGTCCAGCATGCGGCGCACGTGCTTGTTGAGCAGTCGGGCTTCATTCCGTCTCATTTCGGACTGTCCTGCGGGGTGAAAGCGCTTCGACTTGAGATGTGCATTGATGAGCCGGAATGTATACTGAGGATTTGCCTGGAGATCGACGACCAGAAAACCGCGCTGAACCGGCAGTGTCTCGCCGCCGACGGTATAGGTTTCGTTGGTGATATGCATCCGCCGGACAATTGGAAAGCGGGACAGCAAGCCGAGGCCTATTGTGGCATGGGGAAGAATGAAATAATCCGTGTGCGGATACACCAAGCCGGCGTCTGACAGGCGGCGTCGCAAGATGTCGAAGGAGTCCGCATCCCCCACCTCTTGGACGGCCAGCACGTCGGGATTGACGTGCGCAATGACGGATACGACCGCGGCAATCTGCTCTTCCGGTTTGAAATTATCGCGCTGGCCGTCTTGATCGCGGTCTTCGTAAGAAAACCGCATCAGATTGTAGGTCATCAGTTTAAACTCACCAACAGAGCCAGCGGGACCGGCCCATACCCCATCCACCCCGCCAACCAAAACGACCAGAAGTGCGCAGATGAACCACCTGCCGGCGCGGGGCGATCGCACGGTCGCGCCGTTCATGAGTTTTTGCGATAAGTTGATTCGATTTTTGCCGCGACGTCTCGGTAGCCGATGTCGACGGCATAGATTTCCTTGAAGTAGGAGAGCGCCCGGTCCCGGTTGCCAAGCAGCTCGTGGAGCGTGCCGAGCTCGTACAGGACATCCTTTTTCGTTTCGTCCATAACCTGTAGTTCGCCGTTCGCCTTCTCGAGCTGCTCGGCCGCGATGTCGTACTGGTTTTTTTGCTTGAAGCAGAGGGCCAGATAATACAGCGAACGGACACGGCGCTGAGGGTGCTGCTGGGCGCGCTGGAATTGCTGGATAGCCTCGTTCAGCATACCGCGCTCATAGAGCAACACCCCGTATTCATACTTGAACTGCAGGTCGTTAGGATAGCGGTGCACGCGCTCTTCCGCGTCCTTGAAGACGAAATCCGCCCGCTCTTTGCGCTTGGCCTCCGCGCCCGCCTCGTCGCCGGCGGCCACAAGCGCGGCGATTTCACGATCAAATTTGTCGAGACGGATCTGGCTGGCCAGACGGGCCAATTGCGGGTCGGCGCCGCCGGTGGCCTGCTGCGCTTCTATCAACACGGCGATGGCCTCGTCGTGCCGCTCGGCCTTGGCGAGCAATTCCGCCAGCGATCTCTTGTAATTGATGTTCTGAGGCTCCCGCTCGATTTTCTCCCGCGTCTCGGCGATGAGGTCTTCGACATCGCGTGAGGTTTTGACAGCCTTTGATTGCTGCTCCAGAAGGATGGCTTCCTTCTTGTCCTTCATCACATCGCGGTACGATTGCGCTTCGGTCCACCCGCCCCGCTGCATCGTATCCAGCGCCGTCGCATCTTTGAGTTTCTTGATCGCCTGCTGGTCGTTGGGACGGAGCCGGACCAATTCCTCATACATCATCCGAGCATCGTGGAATCGTTTGACCTCGGTGTACAGCTCGCCGAGCCACTCGACGGTTTTTGCATCCTTCGCGCCGTGCTCTCGAGCGATTTCCAGGTTCATGATGGCTACTTCGGGATACCCTGCGGCGACGGCTGCCTGGCTGGCGATGTTGATAAACGTCGGGTTGAGGGGATCCTTGCGGAGCAAGTCCTCCGCCTCGCGCATGGCACGCTCTGGCTTGGTTTTGATCAGCGACTGGATTTTGAGGAGGGTGCCGGAGCCGCTCAGGGTTCCCAGGGCGCGGCTGAACACGTTGGATTTCTGAGATTTCGCCTTCGCGATTGCCGCGGCCCGAAAAAATTTTCGGGCGCGGAGCAGTCCGGGGCATGCATCCAGCGCGAGAAGAAACATGTCCATTGCATAATCAAAATTTCCCCTCTCAAACGAGGCCATGCCCTTCTCGAAATGTTCCCGCGCTTTCCGCGGCGCCTGCTCCAAAGAAACTTCTGCCATAGAGTGTCGTAACTCCGTGAAGATCTAACACTAGTATCTCACAGCCGGCGGGTCAAGGCAACCATCGGCGGATGTGATCCTGCCTCCATAAAGTGTCCCCTTGCTCATTCGAAAGAAGTTCGCCTCATAGCAAATGGAGAACTGTCGCGATGAGAGAATTTCAAAGGATTCAAAATGAGCCCACGAAACTGGTGATCAAGGCGCGGGTCCAGCGGAATATGGGCCGAGGCGACGCGGATGGGCGAGCGTCAACAGTAACGGCAACGATTGTGGAGGGCGTCGTTCCACCGGCACCAGTTTCAATTCCCTTGGAGAGCCCGGTTCCACTCGGGCCATTACCAGTCGGGATGGAACCTGAGCCCGCAAATGTTGAATTGGTCGGGGTGGAACCTGTCACTCCAAATGCGGTCGACGTGGAAGTCGGCCCTCGAGCGAGACTGTAGGGCGCGGTTCCACCTGCGCCAACGATTTCGGACCGTGTATAACCTGCCCCACCGGTTTATAAAATTCGCGATCACCCGGGCGCGGGATCGCACAGGGCCGGAGCAGCAGTCCCATGTTAATCAAGAGCTACGGAGCAAAGGCGGGCGCTCGCAATACGGATAGAAACCTCGTCGTTGAGTGAAGGAGCGATTAACCAACACACCGCATGCAACGAGGCAAAGCGATCGGAAATTCCCCTGGCGGCCGCGCGGCTGGGCTGAGGGCTAAGCCTCGCTCTGGACTACACTCGCC
This sequence comes from Kiritimatiellia bacterium, assembly GCA_025054615.1. Classification (NCBI taxonomy): domain Bacteria; kingdom Pseudomonadati; phylum Kiritimatiellota; class Kiritimatiellia; species Kiritimatiellia bacterium. Next base: position 201,357 of record JANWZO010000002.1, on the reverse strand, counting down.
GGCGTTCTGAAAATTGCATCGTTCCTGAAAATTTTGAATCTCAACCTTCGACGCTGCGAGTGGATCGTGGAGATGACGGAACGGATCAGTCGAGGGAAGCGGATCGCCACCAGACGTGGTATTTCTCGTCCAGCTCGTCGGGCGAGGGAAATTCGTAGAATTTGACGCCGCTCTGATCCCCAACGAAGAATCCGCGACGTATGGTCCGATAGAACGCGATCAACTTGGGATTTCGCTCAACTGTCTTCGCGCCCTTCTCCGCCACGGCCACATCGTTTATGCAGTCAACAATGTGGTCCGGGTTGGTATAGGGCAGATAACCTGCGAGACGACCGTCGGGCTCGCGGTCGAGAAGGGAGTCGACGAAAAAGATGCGCGGGACGTGGACCGGGTTCTTCGGGTCCGTGATGAATTTCACGAATTTTCCCGGAGGCAGGAAGGACACCACGCGGGGCGTAACCGGGGCTAGCTCGGTGTAGAAATTCGGACCCCGATGCTCGGGAGGATCGTCGTAGGGTCGGCCGTCCAAGCCCATCACGCGGCCATCTCGCGTCACCAGGTACAGTCGGCCGAGAGAGGCCAGCGGCAAGTGCTCCAACACGCGGTAAATGGATAGGTATTTGCTGCGCCGAGGAGAGCCATCCGGGTGGGGAACGCACCGAGCTTCCATTTCAGCGACCACGGGCATCGTCCTTACGGCCTCAGCCGGGTCAACCTCAAAAAAGATCACATTCCCGGACGTGTGTTTGCGCGTGCCCACGGCCATATAGGCCCCGAACGCGTCCGGATCCAGGTGCGAAGCGACGAGCGCTTCCGTCTGGTAGCACATAAAATAGAGATGCGTCTTCATCGAGCCCGTCCTCCCGTCAATGGCCGAGATTCAACCAATGGCCGATCGCCGGCGCATACTTCACTATGAGCCCCGCGAACACGATGCTGACCATGGTCATCAATTTGATCAATATGTTGAGCGAGGGACCGCTGGTATCCTTGAAGGGATCGCCGACCGTGTCCCCAACCACCGCGGCCTTGTGGGCCAGCGATCCCTTCCCGCCCAAGTGACCCGCCTCAATAAATTTTTTCGCGTTGTCCCAGGCCCCGCCCGCGTTGGCCATGAAGACGGCGACCGAAAAGCCCGCGCACAATCCGCCGACAAGGAGTCCCAAGATCCCGGACACGTTGAGGAGCAGTCCGGTCAAGACGGGCAGCGCGATCGCCAGAATCGATGGCAGCAGCATCTCCCGCTGAGCTCCCGCCGTGGAGATGGCCACACACCGCGCGTAGTCTGGCCGCTCGGTTCCCGCCATGATCCCAGGACGCTCGCGGAATTGCCGGCGCACCTCCTGCACCATCGAGAATGCGGCTCGGCCGACCGCCTTCATCGTCAGGGCGCTAAACACGAACACCGCCAGAACACCGATAAAGACCCCCACCAGTACCTTTGGGTTCATGAGGCTCACATCATAGAGCGACATGAAATCTTTCAGGGAGGCCTTCTTCTCTGCGAGTCGCCGCCCCCGAAGATCTGTGGCAGGATGCGATTTGACCAACTCGCCGATCTCGTTGATGATCAAGCTCCGTTCGACGCCTTCCTCATCCACTAGCAGCACCGCGTTTGGCCCATTTCCCTCGAATGCGCTCATCGTGTGGAACGCCTTGGATTCGCGGTCTTTCGGATCGGCGCCCGGAAAAAACAGCGCCCATTTTCGGTTGTAATCCGCCCCGATGCTCTTGAGAACGAAGGGTGCACTTCCCGATGGCGAAACGTACTCCGCCGCGGCCTCTCGGTGAATGCCGATCCGGACCTCCTCGATGTAGCTGGCTAGCAGTGCGAGCGCGGTCAGCGCAGCCGAGCCGATGGCAAAACCTTTTCCGATGGCTGCCGTCGTATTGCCCAGCGCATCCAGCGCATCCGTGCGCCGGCGCACCTCCTTCGGTAGCTCGCTCATTTCCGCATTGCCACCGGCATTGTCTGCGATCGGGCCGTAGGCATCGGTCGCGAGTGTCAAACCTAGGGTGGACAACATCCCAACGGCCGCAATTCCCACGCCATATAGCCCGGCGAGAAGGTCGGCAAACCCGTCCATGACGGCAAAACTCAGCAGCGTACCCACGCAAACTGAAACCACCGGCACCCAGGTTGAGAGCATGCCCTCCGCGATTCCACCAATGATGACCGTCGCCGGACCTGTCGCCGCCTGATCCGCAATGAAACGCGTCGGCTTATAATCCGCCGCAGTCGCCCACTCCGTACCCTTCCCGATCACGATCCCCAGCACCACCCCGATGAAAATCGCCCAAAATACGCCGATCGGCATGTTGAGAAGCTTCACGAGACCGAACGCGCCGACGATGATCAGCGCACTGGAGGCATAAATGCCGCGGTTAAGGGCCGCTAACAGGGTTTTCATGGAGGCGTCCTCCCGCGTGCGGACCAAGAAAATCCCGAGAATCGAGAGTATGATGCCGATAGCGGCAAGTAACATCGGCGCGGCAAGAAACGCGAACATTTTGTCCGCATTCCACCCCCCCACCGTGGCGGCAGCCACTCCGAGCGCTGCAGTCGCTAGAATCGAACCAGCATAACTCTCATAAAGGTCCGCGCCCATCCCCGCCACGTCCCCCACATTATCGCCGACATTATCTGCGATCGTCGCGGGATTGCGGGGATCGTCCTCCGGAATCCCGGCTTCGACTTTGCCGACGAGGTCCGCGCCCACATCGGCGGCCTTCGTATAGATTCCACCGCCCACGCGCGCGAATAACGCCTGCGTGGAGGCGCCCATGCCGAAGCACAACATCACCACCGTGATCGTTTCCAGGTTCATCGGGTGGCCGCCGACTAGCTGATGGTGGAATTTGTAGAGGTAGAGAAACCAGGCGGTGATGTCGATGAGAGCCAGACCCACGACCGTAAGGCCCATGACCGACCCTGCCCGAAACGCGATAGTCAGTCCTCGGTTCAGCGATTCGCTGGCACCCTGCGCGGTCCGCGACGACGCCATCGTCGCCGTTTTCATCCCGATAAAGCCGGCCAAGCCGGAAAACAGCCCCCCTGTGAGAAAGGCAAATGGGACCAACCGGTGCTGTACGCCAAGGACAAACGCCATGTACGACAACAACACGACCAGCACGAGAAATACGATGCCGACCACCTTGTACTGACGCTTGAGATAGGCGTACGCGCCTTCGCGGACGTAACCGGCGATTTCCCGCATGCGCGGCGTGCCCGGGTTCGCCGCGAGGATCGAACGGTAGAAGAAAAAAGCCGTCGCCAGGGCGAGAACCCCAGCCGCCGGCGCCAACCACCACCAGCCCGGCAGTGTGCGCTCGGCGTCCAGTTCAGACGCTTCGGCCAATCCGGCCACCACCGTCAACAAACATGTAACGAGAAACCCGGAAGATGCCCAGCGGCGCCGAAGGCCCTTTGCTAGTGTCTTCATGGACAATCACCTCAATTGCCGAATCGATCCGGCATTTGGACGCCATGATCACCAATAGACTCTCCGCGATTCAATGGCGAAGGCCGCTTGGAATTCATTTTCAGGTTTTCCCCGATCTTTTAATCAGGGACTGCCTTAACCGCATGACAAATCCGTAAGTCCGAATTCGAAAACCCCGTAGTCCTGCGATCTTCCAGATCCGGCTCCCGAAATACCGCCCTTGCCGGAGCATGAATTCGCCATACCTTGATAAGCGGGGAAATCCGGGATTCGTTCGTCCTACATCAGATGCTCTCATATTTGCAGAATCCTTTGTAGAGAATCGGCCTCCTTGATGGCTTTATGATCGTAAGGTTTTTATGCAAGCAAGCGACTTGGGCGAAGCTTTAGCGTTTTCAAAATTCGATTAGGTCCGCCGTCATGATGACTCGACAAACGGTATAGCGAGATCCAAAGGTTTATGTTCCCGCATTGCGTACCTATTATCGGGCACGATCACTACGATCTAATACATCTCCCTCAGCCATCGCTAATAAGATCTACGGATCTCCCATTACGGCTGCTGTTTGGCATAATTTCAGCGCAAGAGCCTTGACGGCAACCTTTAGGGTCGTACGCAATTTTCTCGTGTAGCGCCGGGGAAGAATCGTTCAGATCGTGAAGTTGGTTTTCGGACAGCTCAAACAAATCGCCGTCCCGATGGGGGTTGTAATTGCGCCTATCCGCTTGGGGAAGACGCCGTCGAAATCCATTTCCATTATGTAGCGTAGAACTTCTTCAAATGCTGAAATCGGAATTGCCGATTGCCTTCCTTCCGTGCGTCATCTCCTGATATGCGCATGGCCTGACTGAATATGATCAAATACTGGATTTCCCTTCTTTGCGTAGTTGTCGTTTTTTCCTCGGCGGAATGGCTCGCGCGCCACATGCTGCCGACGGTTCCCCGCTCCGAGGACGTTCCACGCAATCCGTATCGGTTTCGCGGGTGGCCGGAATTTACCCGGCTTGGGCCAGCCCCCGACAACCATGCGCGGATCGTTTGGCTATCGAATTCTCAGGCCTATGCGGGTGAACTGCCGGCAAACCGCATATATGTCGACAAACTCGAGCGAGCGCTCACGAAGGACCATGTTGGCGGCTTCAAGAAAATTGAGGTGCTCAACTGGTCATTCGACGGCGTAACATCCCTCGAGTTGACAATTCTGGCGGCTTATCTTCATTCCGCGTCGCCCGATCTGGTGGTTGCTGCTGTTGGAGCTGCTGATTTTAGTTCACTGAATTTCCACCGCCCGATCTCGGAAGTACGGACAGACATCCCGCGGCTGATCACAGATTCCGCGGTTAGGCGCACACTGCCCCCTTCATTCCGAAGACGTCACATGCCATGTAAAGATGTTCTGACCGAATGGGCAAGGGACCGCTGCGCGCTGCTGCGATTCCGTGAATTCGCATGGTCGTGGTTGGATCAGCGATGGAGTGGGCTACTCGTGGGCCTCTACGCTCCATCGCTCAACTATCATCCGTGGAAATTGGATCGCGTTTCACGCCGCGCCTCTCTCGGCTCGCCCCCCTGGCGAAAGCGCATGCCTTATCAGATCGATTATGGCATCCAGTCGCGGGAACTCCTTGCGGAGTTTCTCGATTTGTTCGCGGCGATTCCGGCCCGAAACCACTTGGTGATTTTGACGCCGCGATTTCTCGAGCATTCGGATCCAAATCTGGCGATGGACATTGCTTTCGGTCAGGATATCCAAGTGATAGCGCAACACCGTGGGATACGGGTGTGGGACGATCGACACCTTTTCGGTCGCGAGGCGTTTTTTGACGGTCTACACTTTCACCCGCCCTTTCATCAGGAATATTGCGACCGCCTGATGAGGGATCTTCCTTCTGTGCTTCAGTAGAGCCAGGGCTGAACTTATGTTGTTCCACACCTACACATACGCTGTTTTCCTGCCGATCGTGCTCGCGCTTTATGCGGCGCTCAATCCGCGCGGTCGACAGATAATGCTTCTGGCCGCTAGTTATGTTTTTTATTGCTGGGTAACCCCATGGTACGGATTTTTACTTTTGGGCTCGACCTTATTGGATTATTACGTAGGGCTCCGTATCGAACAATCCCACCATCTCAGAAGGCGCCGATGGTGGCTGATGGTAAGCCTCGTCGGGAATCTCGGTGCGTTAGGATTCTTCAAATATTCTAATTTTATCGGGGAAAACGTTTTTGCCCTCGCCTCCTTGATGGGCAGCCCTCGGCAGTGGGAACCCCTGGATATAATCCTGCCGGTCGGCATATCGTTTTACACTTTTCAGACCATCAGCTATTCGATTCAGGTCTATCGGCGGCAATATCCCGCAGAGCGGGATTTTGTCGCATTTGCCCTTTACGTCTCCTTCTTTCCTCAACTAGTGGCGGGACCAATCGAGCGCGCCACTAATCTTCTGCCCCAGCTCAAGCGCTTTGAGCCTCTTCGGTGGGACAATATTCAGGCGGGTCTCGCGCGAATTACGATCGGTCTGTTTCGCAAACTTGTGATCGCCGACCGCATGAGCATCGTAGTCGACGGAGCATTCGGCGATCCGGCCTCCTGCTCACTAGGCGTTGTCTGGCTCGCCCTCTTTTGTTTTTACGGGCAACTCTATTTCGATTTTTCAGGTTACGCAGACATCGCCATTGGTTCTGCCCGCCTTTTGGGCATTCGGCTGCAGGAAAATTTTCGGCGGCCGGTCGCCGCATCCAGCGTCATCGACTGGTGGAATCGCTGGCACATGACGCTGACCGGCTGGTTTCGAGACTACCTCTTCACCACCCTTGGCGGATTTAAACGCGGTCGTCTCCGCGCAGCACTCAACGCCGCCGTGGTGATGGCGCTATGCGGATTGTGGCATGGCGCTGCATGGCACTTCGTCCTCTGGGGACTTTGGTGCGCTCTGTGCATCTCAGCAAACTATGCCGTTCGGACGTATTTCCCTAAGCGAAGCGACTTACGCGCAAACATATTCATCCGTGCTTCCCGGTTCATAGCGGCGAATGCACTCGTAAATCTTCTCGTCATCATAGCGTTGTTATTGTTTCGATCTCCCGACTTTGAAACGATGCTTACCTTTGCGTCTGCAATGATAGATTTCAATTCTTCGGGGAAAACATTTCCACCCTACTTATGGATTTATGTTGCGTTCCTGTTTGTATGGTATGCGGTCGAAATTCTGCTCGATCGCACCTCAATAGCGAAAATCTTGACGCGTCTCCCCCTTCCCATCCGAGCCATCGGCTGGGCTCTGCTCGTGATCGTAATCGCGCTAGGCTCCGTAGACCTAAGGACTCCCTATCTCTATTTCAAATTTTGACCGATTCCCGAATTCAGACAGAGGATCCCTGCGAATTTAAGAGATCGACATTTGCTCGCCAGAAGCCGTGATACCAGCTTGAGCCACTGGCAAAGCCCATCGTCACTCATTCGAGAGATCCTGGTATGGATCCATCCATGCACGTCCGGGCCAAAGGGAAAGCCTCAAAATATTGATAACGGATCCATTTATCGGTGCGATTCCCTTTTCGGCTCTTTCTCTGCACCCCAATTCCCCTCGCAGCGTCAAATCCATTCGACCTAAATTGATAACGCATACGGCCACGAATCGACTTTCGCATATGACATCAAATTCGTGAGCGCGAACGTCATCGATTCGATCGCCACTCGTTTCCCGCACCGAGTGTGCAGGGGGCGGCTCAAGGGGGTTCGGCGGTCACTCTCAAAAACAGCACTGGGCCGGTAACACCCGATAGGTCATAAACATTCGTGGGTGGAGTTCCGGAGAGGTTCGTCGTCAACGGCCACCACGACGACGATCCCAAGGCTGATGCACCTTCGACGCGATACCACACATTCGTCTGGCTTTCCCACCGGAGTCGCCAAGTTCCGGATATATGTTCGAATCCGGCGATCTGCGGCGGCTCAAGGGCCGAGGGCGCCGTCACCACCGCCAGCGTGTTCGAGAACCCCCCAGAGATCGTCCTAACGCGCGGGAGCCAAGACGGCACATCGCGTTCGCCCCGGCCGTTAGAGCCCCATCCTCGCACCGTATGATTTGTAAGAATTGCCCATGTATGGTACTCCCCCGCTGCCAGTCCGATCGCCGGCTCCAGATCGAGCGGCACGTTGGACTGCCCTTCGTTCGAGCGTCCCCACGCCACTACCGCGCCGTCGCTTCGCAATGCGGCGCTGTGAAGGCCGCCCGCCGCGATGGCCACCGCGCCTGTCAACGAGGAGGGCACAGTGGATTGGCCGAATGAATTCTCTCCCCACGCATAGACGACCCCATTGGACGTCATCGCAAGCGAATGAAATCTTCCGGCCGCGATCGCGACAACCTGGCTAAGGCCCGAGGGCAGAGTGCTTTGGCCATAATGATTCCACCCGGATGATCCATTCGTCCCCGCGCCCCACGCCACGACAGTGCCATCTCCTTTGAGCGCCATGGAATGAAATCCGCCGGCCGCTATGGCGACAACTCCGGACAACGAGGGAGGAACCGTACTCTGTGCGTAGTGAGGCCAAATGTCCTGTTGCCCACCACTGCCGGCACCCCAGGCAACCACCGTGCCATTTGCGCGGAGTGCAAGGGTGTGGTAGTCGCCGGCCGCAATGGCAATGACATTCGTCAGGTCGGATGGCACATTGGTTTGCCCATAGAGGAAGTCACCCCACACCATCACTGACCCGTTTGCGCGCAAAACGGCAAAGTGCGCGCCTCCCGCCGAAACGGCCACCGCATCCGTCACCGAGCCCGGAATGAAGACCTGCCCGTGCGTATTCCATCCCCATGCCACGAGCGAACCATCCGCTCGAAGCGCCACGCTGTGATCATCGCCTGCTGCAATACGGACGACATTTGAGAGAGTCGGCAACACCTGCGATTGCCCAAACAATGATCTCCCCCAAGACACAACGGTCCCATCGGACTTCAAGGCCAAGGAATGATAACCGCCCCCTGCGATATCGACCACGTTGCTCAAGCCGATCGGCACGGTACTCTGCCCGTAGTTATCGGCCCCCCAGGCCACGACGGTTCCATCAGACCGAAGAGCCAGCGTATGATTGCCGCCCGCCGCGATTTTCACGACGGCGGTCGCCGTCGCTGGCACGTTGGTCTGGAAAAACCAATTATTTCCCCACACGAGCACAGTGCCGTCGTAGCGAAGTGCCACCGAGTGATTGGCCCCGGCGGCGATTGCCACGGCGTTCGTCAAGCCCGGCGGAATTGTACTTTGGCCCGAAAAGTTGGCTCCCCACCCCACGATTGTGCCGTCTGAGAGGAGCGCCAGCGAATGATGATGACCTGCAGCAACCGCCACAGCATTTGTTACGCCGAACGGTACCGTACTCTGGCCATAAAGATTGTCTCCCCAAGCCAAGACCTTGCCATTGGCCTGAAGCGCCAACACGTGGTGGAGTCCAGCCGACACCGCTACGACCTGTGTCGCGGATACAGGAATCTCACATTGGCCGAATCCATTATTGCCCCAGGCAGCGATGCGCCCATCCCGCGTGAGGACGACGGTGTGCGAGCCACGCGCTGCGACATTCGAAATCTCCCCAACACTCAGAGGAAGGATTCGATTCCCCCAAAAAACCATCACGCCGCGATTGGTCAGAGGCAAACGCCAGTATGGCAAACCCTCCTGAGCGATTGCTGAAAACGACAAACACAGAATGATCGCACAAACAGCCCTGATCCATCGAAAGCCAGATTTCACACAATCCCCCCTCGCGCACGCGAATCTTCCGCAACTTAGCCGCTACTAAAAATTACTAACTTGTCTACAGGGATAAAGTCAACATCGTAGCTACCCAAACGACCAAAAGTTGTCCGTCGCCTGATCAGATTACTGGCTTTGTGCGAGGATTGCTTTATCGGTATCCGATACCCCTAAAATGCGAGCTTGGAAAAACCCGCCCCTTCTGATATCAAGGTCCGCTTCGCATGTCTTCGACGTTCGCCATTCGAATTGGACCCGTTGAAATCGGAGGGGGCGCCCCGTTGGCGTTGATCGCCGGACCCTGCGTAATTGAAAGCCGAGGGGGATGCCTTTCCCTCGCCAAGCGGTTGGCAAAATTGGCGGAGGAGGAAAAGATCCCTCTCATCTTTAAGGCCTCCTATGACAAGGCAAACCGTTCGTCGGCAGCGTCGTTCCGAGGTCCCGGACTGGAAAAAGGGCTCGAAATCCTCGCCGAGGTGAAGGAGACCACCGGCCTGCCGGTTCTCACCGATGTCCATGACCCTCTTCAGGCCGAGCGGGCAGCAGACGTGGTTGATGTCCTCCAGGTGCCAGCGTTTCTGTGCCGACAGACAGACCTCCTGCTCGCGTGCGGTCGAACCGGACGGGTAGTCAACGTGAAAAAGGGCCAATTCCTTGCGCCGGAGGACATGGCCAACGTCGTTGCCAAACTGGAAGGCACCGGAAACCGGCAGATCATGCTCACTGAGCGCGGCACCACCTTTGGTTACCATAACCTCGTGGTCGACATGCGGGCGTTGCCGGTGATGCGGGCGTTCGGCTACCCGGTCGTCTTCGATGCCACGCACAGCGTTCAGAAGCCGGGCGGCGGCGGGACCTACACGTCCGGAGATGCATCGATGGCGCCTGTGCTCGCCCGCGCAGCAGTCGCCGCCGGGGTAGACGCCATATTCCTGGAAACGCACGTGAATCCCCAGAAGGCCCTTTCAGACAAGGACAACGCGATCCCTTTCTCCCGGATCCGAGAGCTTTGGCGGGTGTTGAGGAGGGTCCATGACGCGGTCGCCGGAAGCTAAGGCCGCAAGGATCGAGGCCATCGCCTTCGACGTTGATGGTGTCCTCACCCGTGGCGAACTCGTTTACGGGCCGGAGGGCGAATTGCTGAAAATATTTGACGCGCGCGATGGCCTCGGGTTTACGCTGGCGCGGGACGCCGGAATTCGGCTCGCGATGATTTCCGGCCGGACCGGCCCTGCCCTTCGCCGGCGCGCCGACGACCTGAAGGTCGACCTGCTCATCGAGGGCGCTCTGCAAAAGGCGGACGCGCTGCTTGAATTTTGCGAAAAAATCGGTGTCGAACCAGATCGGGTCTGTTATGTCGGCGATGATCTCATCGACCTACCCGCAATGCGGGAAGCCGGGCTTGCCGTGGCCGTCGCAGATGCCGCCCCGGAAGTCCGCGCGGAGGCCGATTGGGTGACTGAGCGGCCCGGCGGCGCCGGTGCAGCGCGGGAAGTGATTGAACTCATTCTCAAAGCGAAGGGCATGTGGGACCCGATTGTCCAAAAGCTGGCGAGGGGAGAGGAATGAAGCGAGTCCGGAAGCAGTTCGCCGGAATCACCGCTTGGGCGCTTATCCTGGCGGTCCCGTCATCAGGACAATTACGACAGGCGGAAGAGCAAACCATCACCGGATTCCGGGTGCCGACCTACGACCGGGAGGGCAACATGACCTCCCAGGTATTCGGCGACCGCGCGCGAATCCTGCCGAACGGCCTCGTCGACATCGTTGAGCTGAAAATGGAATTCTATGGATCCAACACCGCAGGGACAACCAATCGCAACGTGGAGATGCGAATCTCCTCTCCGCGCTGCCTGTACCACCGCGGGACGGGCATTGCGACTTCCGATGCCCCCGTCCGGATCGCCCGCGAAAACATGGTCGTCACCGGTGTCGGCTTCCAATGGTTCGGCGATGCGCAGCGCCTTGAGATTTACAATCAGGCCAAGGTAGTGTTGAAGGACATCCGGCGCGGAGCCGAGACGGAGCTGTTGCCATGAAGCGGATTTGCCCGCTGTACTTGATCCCCCCCCTCGTATTTGCCCTCGCCACCGGAGCATTTGGTCAAACCGCGCCGGAGGCCGAGGACAATCTCACGGTCATCACCTCCGACCGACTGACGTTCGACTACCAAAAACAGTTCGCCCTGTTCGACAAGAACGTCGTGGTCGTTGACCCCGAAATGCGGCTTTATGCCGACCGGTTGACGGTGCGTTTCGGGCCGGACAACAAAGCGCAGGAGATCAAAGCGGAAGGCCGAGTCCATATCATTCAGGCCGACAAGGAGGCCCGCGCCGAGATCGCGATCTACAATTTGATCCAGGGCGTCATCATTCTTACCGGAAAGCCCCAGATCACCCGCGGCAAAGACGTGTTGACCGGCGAAAAGATCACTTTCTGGCGCGACCAGAACCGTTTGCTCGTTGAGCCGCGGGCCCGGTTGATCCTCCAGTCCGAGCCGGGCCAGAACCGTCCCAATTTGTTAGACGAGGCGCTCCGTGGTCGCTGACGCGCTCGTTCGAACTGAGGATCTGGTCAAGGCGTATGGCGGCCGGAAGGTTGTCAACGGCGTCAGCATCGAGGTGCGCCGCGGCGAGATCGTGGGGCTGCTCGGACCCAACGGCGCTGGCAAGACGACCAGCTTTTATATGACCATCGGCTTGGTGAAGCCGACGTCGGGGCGCGTGTTTTTCCAGGGCCGCGATGTGACGCGGGAGCCCATGTATCGACGCGCAAGAATGGGCATGGGGTACCTTTCCCAGGAGCCTTCGATCTTTCGCCGGCTCACCGTTGAGGAAAACGTCCTGGCCATTCTCGAGACCCTGCCCCTGACGCGCCGCGAGCGGCGAGCCCGCCTGCACGCCCTGCTGGATGAGCTGAAGATTAGCCATCTGGCCAAACAGAAGGCCTACACGCTCAGCGGCGGCGAACGCCGGCGGCTCGAAATCACGCGCGCGCTCGTCACAACCCCCTCCCTAATTCTGCTGGACGAGCCGTTCAGCGGCGTCGACCCCCTCGCGGTATACGACGTCCAGCAGATCATCATAGAGCTCAAGCAGCGGGGCCTTGGAATCCTGATCACCGACCACAACGTCCGGGAAACACTCGCCGTGGTGGACCGCGCCTACCTGATCGCCGAGGGAAAGGTCCTGCGCGAAGGGACCAGCGAGTTTCTGATCAACGACGAGGTGAGCCGCCAGCTTTATCTGGGACCTCGTTTCAGCATGTGAAAGGATGGCGCTGGCGCCGACAGCCCCACCGCCCAACTGACCGACTGACATGTCCATCACCGTTCGACAATTTTTTGAAGCCGGACGAGAAAGCCTCGAGCTGGAGATCGAGGCAGGCGCGGAATACCTCGACACGCCGGTCACGGAGGCAGCGCTGAATCGCCCCGGCCTCGCACTCGCCGGCCACTTCCAGTATTTCCCGGTGCACCGACTGCAGGTCATGGGCCTCGCCGAATATTCATACCTCCGGAGTTTGCCGGCGGAGGTCCAGGCAACCCGACTCGACCAGATGTTCGCCCACAAGATCCCGGGCCTGATCCTGACCCGCGCGCGCCATGCCACGGCGGAAATGAAAACTCTCTCCGCCCGCTACAAAATCCCCGTGCTGCGCACCAGTATGATCACCGGGCGTTTCATCAGCGAGGCCACCGTCTTGCTCGCCCTTTTGACCGCGCCCACTACGCGCGTTCACGGCACGACCGTCGATATCATGGGAATCGGCGTCCTGATTGAGGGGGAACCTGGCATCGGCAAGAGCGAGACCGCGCTTACTCTCATCGAACGCGGCCACAGCCTCGTGGCGGACGATATCACCGTCCTTCGCCGCACGAGCGAAAAGGTCATCATGGCCTCCGCGGTCGACATCACCCGCTACCATATGGAAATCCGCGGCCTGGGCATCATCCACGTCCCCAGCCTTTTTGGCGTCTCGGCGATGCGTCGGGAAACCACGCTCGACCTTATCGTCCGCTTGCAACGCCCCAGCCCAGAGATTGAAAATGACCGCAGCGGTCTGACCCCCCAGTTCCGCGATGTCATGGGTGTCTCCATCCCGCTGATCATCCTGCCCGTCGCAGCCGGACGGGACCTCGCGCACGTGGTCGAAGTGGCGGCCATGAATCAGAAGCTCAAAAACCTCGGTCACGACGCCGCGAAAGAACTCGACGAAAAGATTGTCAAAACGATGCTGGAACGGAGGGCGCGGCCATGACTAACCACCCGCATGGTACCCGCACGGAACGCCCTGGCAACCAGACGCTGACCCGGGAGTTCACCATCCTCAACAAATTCGGGATCCATGCCCGCCCCGCAGCTCTGCTCGTGAAGACGCTCAACCGCTTCCAGGCGGATGTCACGATCGAGCGGGAGGGCATGAAGGCTTCCGGCAAAAGCATCATGGGCCTCCTGACCCTCGAAGGTTACCAGGGCTCCGTGCTGAAGGTGACCGCGACGGGCCCAGACGCAGCGGAGGCGCTTGACGCCGTCGGCGAACTTATCTCAAAAAAATTCTACGAGGAGTAACCGGTGGATGCGGCGACCGCCAAACGAGTGGAACTGCAAGGGATCGGCGTCTCCCCGGGTGTCGCCACTGGACCGGCCTTTCTGCTGACCACCGAAGACGATCGAATCGTCGAACGAACGATCGCCGACGACGAGGTCGCGCGCGAAATTGCCCGCTTCGAAGACGCGCTCATCGAAACCCGCCGTCAGCTCCACGATATCCAGCGTCAGGTTAGCGCCGCCATCGGTCAGGAAAACGCCGGCATCTTCGACGCGCACCTGCTCGTCGTGGACGACCGCTCGTTCGTCGAGGAGGTCCTCCGGGGCCTGTACACCTACAAAAAAAATGTCGAAACAGTTCTTCGCCTCGTCTCCGAGCGCTACATCGACGCGCTGCGGAAAGCCGAGGACGACTACCTCCGCGAGCGCGCCGTAGATATCCGAGACGTCAGCCGGCGCATCCTCCGCAACCTTTCCGGCGCCGCTCCGACCCGCCTGGAACACGTGGAGCAGCCCTGCATCCTGATTGCGAACGACCTCGCGCCCTCCGACGCCGCCACGCTCAACCGCTCCAAGGTCCTCGGCTTTGCCACGGACCTCGGCAGCCCCACATCGCACACCGCAATCATGGCGCGCGCATTGAACGTACCGGCTATCGTCGGCCTTCATGACGTGAGCGTCCGCGTCTCCAGGGGCGACCCGGTTCTCATCGACGGCAACAAGGGCATTCTCATCATCAACCCTACCCTCGAGGACCTTGAGCGGTATGGCAAGGCCGAGGAAACTCGCAAATCCATCCAGTCCCTGCTGGACCGCATCCGCCACGAACCGGCGGAAACGCTCGACGGCTACCACGTCGTCCTCTCCGCCAACATCGAATTGCCCGGCGACGTGGACGCCGTGATTGCCGGCGGGGCGTCCGGCGTCGGGCTTTTCCGAACCGAATATCTGTACCTCTCCAAAAAAAACCTGCCCGATGAGGACGAGCAGACTGAAATCTACGTCAACCTCGCCCGGCGGCTCGCCCCGGCCCATGTCGTGATACGTACGCTGGACCTTGGCGGCGACAAGTTCCTCTCTACCGTCAAGATGCCGCAGGAGATGAATCCGTTCATGGGATGGCGCGCCATCCGCTTTTGCCTGGCCCAGCCTGAAATCTTCAAGACTCAGCTCCGGGCCATCCTTCGCGCCAGCGCCCACGGCCACGTCAAGCTCATGTATCCTATGATCAGCAACCTCGACGAGGTGCTGAAGGCCAACCTCCTTCTTGACGAATGTAAGGAAGAACTGCGCTCGAAGGGTATCCCCTTCAACCCCGACATCGATGTGGGCGTCATGATCGAGGTCCCCTCCGCCGCCCTCACCGCCCACCTGATTGCGCCTCACGTCGATTTCTTCAGCCTGGGCACGAATGATCTGGTCCAGTACACGCTGGCCGTCGACCGGGTCAATGAACGTATCGCATATCTTTATCAACCGACGCACCCCGCGATTGTGCGCCTGATCAAATACACAATCGACGTCGGCCATCAGCACGGCATCTGGACGGGCGTTTGCGGCGAAATGGCGGCCAACCCGTTGATGGTGCCGCTACTGATCGGCCTTGGGGTGGATGAGCTGAGCATGAGCGTGTCGGCCATTCCGCTCGTCAAGGACGTCGTACGGAAATTGCGGTTCTCCCAGGCCGAAGAATTGGCGTTCACCGTCCTCGAGCGGGAATCCGCCTTCGAAATCGCCCAGTTGTGTCGGGACCTCGTCGGGCGCGTGGCGCCGGAAATTCTTGATCTTTTGGGCTAAAACTCTACTTTCACCCCTTCGCTTGCCCACAGGAGATCACCATGTCCGTGCGCGATTTCATCTTCACCTCCGAGTCCGTCACAGAAGGCCACCCCGACAAGCTTTGTGACGGCGTCTCGGATGCCATCCTCGATGCCATTCTGGCCCAGGACCCCAAAGCGCGAGTCGCCTGCGAAACGCTGGCCAAAACCGGGATGCTCGTCATCGCGGGAGAGATCACAACCACCGCCGTCGTCGACTATGCGAAAGTCGCGCGCGACAAGGTCTGCCGGATCGGCTTCAATAGTTCCGAAGTGGGGTTCGACGGCAACATTTGCGCCGTGCTCGTCTCCCTCGACAAGCAGTCGCCGGACATCGCCCAGGGGGTGGATGCCCGCAAGGCCAAGGGCAAAGCCACCGCGGAACAGGGCGCGGGCGACCAGGGCATGATGTTCGGCTATGCGTGCGACGAGACCCGTGAGCTCATGCCCATGCCCATCATGCTCGCCCACAAACTGACCGCCGGGCTCGCCAAAATGCGACGCAACGGCAAACTCCCCTTTATCCGGCCCGACGGCAAATCCCAGGTGAGCGTCGTCTACGAAAACAATCGGCCCGTCCGTGTCGACAACGTCGTCGTCTCCACCCAGCACAGCCCCGACATCAGCCACAAGCAGCTACGTGAGGCCATCATCGAAGTGCTTATCAAGTCCGTCGTGCCGTCCCACCTGATCACGCGGAAGACCCAATTTTTCGTCAATCCTACAGGCCGATTTGTCATCGGCGGCCCGCAGGGCGACTGTGGTCTGACCGGCCGGAAAATCATCGTTGACACCTATGGCGGCATGGGCCGCCACGGCGGCGGGGCCTTTTCCGGGAAAGACCCCTCCAAGGTGGACCGCAGCGCGGCCTACATGGCGCGCTATATCGCCAAAAACATCGTCGCCGCCGGCCTGGCGCGCCGCGCCGAGGTCCAGCTCGCCTACGCAATCGGATATCCCGAACCCGTGTCCGTCCTCGTGGAGACCTTCGGCACTGGCAAGGTCGACGAAGCCCGCATCGAAAAAGCCATCCGCGCGGTCTTCGGCCTCAAACCCGCGCAGATCATCGAACAGCTCAATCTCCTGCGGCCCATCTATGAGGCGACCTCCGCCTACGGTCACTTCGGCCGGACCGAGGACCTCGACACGTTCACGTGGGAGCGCACCGACAAGGTCGAGGCCCTGAAAGCCGCAATCTGAACGATTGATCTCTCGCAGTCACCCGGTGCGGAACTCGTCTGTTACCGGGTTGAAAAAACCGGCCTCGACACCGGTTTCCTGATCCATCATCACAAAAGGTTGGAAAAGGAGACCAGGCATGACGACGATACCTCGCTGGCCGCAGCGCCAGGTTCACCTCGACTTCCACACCAGCCCTTATATCCAGGACGTCGCCACCGAGTTCGATGCGCAGGAGTTTGCTCAAACGTTCGTACGGGCCCGCGTGAACAGCGTCACGATTTTCGCGAAATGCCATCACGGCTACACCTATTTCCCCAGCAAGGCCTGTCCGCCCCACCCCGCCCTCCGCGGGCGAGACCTGCTCGGTGCGCAGATCGAGGCCCTCCACCGCGTCGGCATCCGCTGCCCCATTTACATCACCGTCGGTTGGGAGGCCCGCGCCGCCCAGGAAAAGCCCGAATGGCGCGCAATGTACAAAAACGGACGATTTGGCGACTGGCCGTCGGAAAAACCCGGCATGTGGAAATTCCTGAACTGGCTTCATCCCGAATACCAGGACCACATCGCCGCGGTCACCCAGGAGGTTCTCGACCGCTACGGGCGCGACGTGGACGGATTTTTCTACGACATCGTGTTCTTTCCAAAGGGCGCCTGCTGGTCACCCGAGTCCATCAAGTTCCGCGAGAAGTACAATCTGTGGGATGACAGCCTTGCAGGGTTCGAGCACTTCCTGGCTCGGGCGCAGGCCGCCTTCTCCGAACGCTTTTATCGCCAGATCCTCGCCGCGCGACCCGACGCCACAGTCTTCATCAACGCGGGAAGCGATTCCTTCCTCAAGCGCGGGCTCGGCGCCCGCGCCCGCTACCCGTTCATGACGCACATGGAAATCGAGTCCCTCCCCTCGGGTTTTTGGGGCTACTACCATTTCCCCCGGCTGGCTCGGTCTACCGGCCACTGGGGCAAACCTTGGCTCGGCATGACAGGGCGATTCCAAACACTATGGGGCGATTTCGGGGGCCTCAAACCCCAGCCCGCCCTCGAATACGAATGTTTCCGCTCCCAGGCCATGGGGGGCGCAAATTCAATTGGCGACCAACTGCCTCCCCGCGGCAGACTTGACGCGGGCGCATATGATTTGATCGGCGCCGTCTACTCCCAATGCGAATCCGCCGAGCCGTTCTACGAAGGCTCCTCAGCCCTTCCCCAGGTCGGCATCTACACCAGTGGAACGCCTGGCGTGGACGGCGACTTCACCAACACCATCGACGAGGGCGCCATCCAGATGTGCGATGAAGCACACTATGACTCGTTCCTGCTCGACGCCGAAGACGAGATCAACGGCCTTGACCTGGTGATCCTCGGCGACGGGTGCACCCTCACACAGGAGGTGGTCGAAAAACTCCGTGCCTACTACGCAGCCGGAGGAAAACTCCTCATCAGCCACAAGGGCGGGTTTGATGAGAGCGGGCGCTGGGCGCTCGATTTCCTGCCGATCCGGATTGAAAAAGAGATGCCCTACGCCCCGAGCTACTGGCGCGCCACCGCATCATTCTGGCCTGAATTTCGCCGAAGCGATCGCGTTGTTTACGAGCGCGGCCTGCTCGTCAGCGCGCCCGGCGTCGAGATGCTGGTCGAGCGGGTCTTCCCCTATTTCCAGCGCGACGACGTCCGTTACTGCTCACACCTTCAGACACCGCCTCGCGCGGAGGGAAGCGGCTACCCCGCAGTCGTGGCTGGCGAACGGTTCGTGTATTTCGCCGACCCGATCTTCTACGAATACCGCACCCACGGGAACATCGCCGTCCGGGACGTCTGGAAACGCTGCGTCGAACGGCTTATCGGCCCGCCGCTGGCCGGAGCGGGCCTGCCCTCCACCGTGCTGGTGGTCCCGCGCCGGCGCGGCACCGACCTGATCATCACGCTCCTCCACTACATCCCGGTGCGCAAGGCGCTGAAAATCGACATGATCGAGGAACGCTCCTCCTTCGCAGGCGAAATCCTCCGCGTCCGCGGAGCGAAATCGGCGCGAATCTTTGGCGGCGCACCGCTCAACGCGATCGGACCGGGCGAATTTGAGCTGCCACCCGCCAAGGGGCGGCTGCTTATCGAAATTCCCGGCTACTTCCAATCCGCCTGAGCCGGATATCGGCCCGTACCCCAAAAAACGAAATGCCGCCGTCGCGCGGCGCGCGGAAGTCAGGGAACCGGGAACCGCGCGGTAAGCTCGAGAACCTCGCGCCGGACGGCTTCAATTACAGATTCGTCGCCGAGCTTCTTCAGGATGCGGGCGATGAAGTCGGCGATCTGTCGCATCTCGGGCTCTTTCATCCCCCGCGTGGTGACCGCCGGGGTACCCAGCCGGATGCCCGAGGTGACAAACGGGCTCTTCGCATCAAACGGAATCGCATTCTTGTTCACTGTGATGCTCGCGCGGTCGAGCGCGGCCGCCGCGTCCTTTCCGGTGATGCCCAGCGGCGTCAGGTCCACCAGCATGAGGTGATTGTCCGTGCCGCCGGAGCAGATGCGCATGCCCGCCTCCGCCAGCGCCGCCGCGAGCGCGCGGGCATTGCTCACAATCTGTTGGGCGTATTCCCGGAAGGACGGCTGCAGAGCCTCGTGCAGGCACACCGCCTTCGCCGCAATGATGTGCATCAACGGCCCGCCCTGGACGCCGGGAAACACGAGTTTGTCGATGTCCGCGGCGTACTGCTGACGGCAGAGGATCATGCCGCCTCGCGGCCCGCGGAGTGTCTTGTGGGTGGTGGTGGTGACGAAATCAGCATACGGCACCGGATTCGGATGAACACCCCCCGCCACCAGCCCGGCAATGTGCGCCATGTCCACCATCAGTAGCGCGCCGACGGAATCGGCAATCTGGCGAAGCCGCGGGAAATCAATGATGCGGGAATAGGCGCTCGCGCCCGCGCAGATGAGCCGGGGCTTGTGCTTTGCCGCAAGGTCCGCCAGTTCGTCGTAGTTGATCTGCTCGGTCTGGCGATCCACGCCGTAGGGCACGACGTTGTAAAATCGGCCGGAAAAATTGAGCTTATGTCCGTGGGTGAGGTGCCCGCCGTGGGCGAGGTTCATCGCCAAAATCGTGTCGCCGGGCTGGAGCACCGAAAAATACACGGCCATATTCGCGGAGCTGCCGCTGTGCGGCTGGACGTTGGCATGCTCCGCGCCGAAAAGCTTTTTCGCTCGGTCGATCGCCAACTGCTCGACCTCGTCTACATGCTCGCACCCGCCGTACCACCGTTTGCCAGGGTAGCCCTCGGCATACTTGTTGGTTAGAACACAGCCGGCGGCCTGCCTCACCGCGCGGCTGGCATAATTCTCCGACGCGATCAGTTCCAAATTCCGGTGCTGGCGATCCTCCTCGCGGCGGATCGCCTCATAAACCGCGGGGTCCGTCTCAGCAACGGCATCTAACCCAACCGAGGCAGCCGCGGCGCGCTCCATCTTTTGAACACGGCGCTCGTGTCGACCTCCTTCGAAAGAGGCGCCCAGCCATGCATCGAGGATCGCGGGTACATCGGCCGGCTGGCTGAGCGTAGCTCCCAGCACCAGGATGTTCGCGTTGTTGTGGGTGCGGGCGAGACGAGCCATGTCCGCGTCAAACACCAGCGCTGCGCGAACATTCGGGAACCGGTTGGCGGTCATGCTCATGCCAATCCCCGTCTTGCAAATCAACACGCCCTGATCCGCCGCGCCTTGCGACACAAGGCGGGCCACCACTTCCGCATAATCGGGGTAATCGACAGATTCCTTTGAGTGCGCGCCTAGGTCTTCCACTTCCACGCCCCGCTCTTCCAGCGCGCGCTTGACAGCTTCCTTCAGTTCAATGCCTCCGTGGTCGGCTCCGACAACAATCTTCATGGCTGGCATCCGGCCTCCCGTCGATCTCAACTGATTGGTCTGCTCCAATATCTCCAACAGCGCATCGGCCACCGCGCGGTCAATCTGGTCCCGCGTCTTACGGTAAACCTCGAGCGATTGCCCGATCGGGTCCGGCACGTCGGCCGCGCCACGCCCGGCGCCAAATTCGGTGAGCAGCCTCACCTTACCGGCCACCTCCGGAAAGAGCGCCCGGACCACCTGCGCATGATGCGTCGTCATCACAATAATCCAATCCGCCGCCGTCGCCAAGCTGCGGGTCAGGGGGCGGCTGCGATGCCGGCTGAGGTCGATGCCCCATTCCTTCAACGCGGCCTGAGCCTCGCTGCTTGCAGGCAACCCCGGGGCGGCGGCGACGCCGGCCGAACCGATATTCCAACCGGGGCGATCACCCAGACGGTGGCGAAAAATGGCCTCAGCCATGGGGCTCCGGCAGACGTTTCCGGTGCACACAAACAAGATGTTCGGCATGCGGCCTGGCTTAGATTCAACCCTTCAGATCGCGGCGGACCGCGGCGCGCGCTCGAATTCGCGCGACTGCAACGATACCGGATGCGCCAAAAATTTCCATGCTATGTAAAAAATTTTTTTGGGGCTTCCATGCCATGGAAATTCATCCCGTTAGACAAGCGCCATCGCCTCGCATCCCGACCGTGCGCGGCTGGACCCCGCGTCGGAAGACCTCACTTCGCTCGGATGTTCAGCGCCTTCAACCCCAGCAGTACATCGAGCGCGCGCCGGAGCACTGGATCGCCGCGCACACGGCCGCGCAGGGCGCGGTCAAGCGCCTCTTCGGGCAGTTCCGTGCGGTCGGGATCCGGCGGCGGCTCGAATTCGGACCCGCCCGAATCTGCCTCAACTAGAATGTTCGGATAAACTCCGGAAGAGCCGTCGAATACCGTGCCGCTCCCCGTCACAAGCGTACGGGTGGCGACATAAGCGACCAAACTGCCGGGCAGCGCGATGCCGTCCCGGAGAAGGAGATCCCCGGCCGTCGGGCGGCCGAGCGTGAGGACCCCGCGCAAATGGTCCGATGCGATCGCCGCGAAGAGTTCCGCGGCGCCGGTAGTAGACTCATCGACCAATACCATGACCGGGATCCTAAAGGGGCGCGATTCGCCCGGCGCCAAACGCCGCTCGAGGTCATTCCCGCGGCGGTCGCGGAAGGTGTAAAGGAGCGCGCCAGGCGCGGCGAACATCGAGGCAAGACGGGCTGCAACCTCAACATCGTCACCCCCGGCCCCGCGCAGGTCAAGAATCGCGCCGGCCAATCCCGCCTCCTCCCAATCGCTCAGCACGAGGAAAATCTGTTCGGACCGATTGCTGTAAAAGCCGTTGACGCGCAGGTAGCCGATATCGCGCGGCCACGTTTCCCGTATTTCCACCGCCGGCAGGGGCTGGGCAACCCGACGGACAGACACGGTCGCCTCCGTCCCGCCCCGCAAAACCGTGGCGGCCAATGATTCGCCGCCGGGCGCGCGTAGTCGGGCGAGCGCAGCGCCGATCGAGACATTTGTGACGGGAGCCGCGTCGACCTCCAGCAGATTGTCTCCTACCTGCAGACCCGACTCCACGGGGCCAGTCGAGGCCACACGGGGGAAGCCGTTGGATATCGTGATGCGGACGTCCGGCGCAAAGACGATCCCATTCCTCTCCGCGAGGAAACGGGCCCATTCATCCGGCGCAAACAATCTTGCCCGGGGGTCCGCCTCTCGGACAACGCACCGCAGCAGCGCATTGCGGTCCGCGATTTCGCCAAGGCCCGCGCCTGCCGCCTGCAGAGTATCGAGCGCGGCCCGCAGTTCCTCCAGCAACGATTCCGCCGGCGAGGCGACCGGTACTGTCGCTGTATCAACCTGCCCTTCCCCGAGGGGCCTCGGCCGGAGGCGTCGGCTCGGCAGGAGGAGCACCGGCGAACGCGGCGGCTGCGGCCACCAGGCAGGCTGCGAAGAGGGCGGTCATGTGCGCTGCAACGCCCGCGCCCCAATGTCCGTGCGATAGTGCGCGTTCGCAAATCGGATCCGCGCGACAGCATCATAGGCGCGCGTGACTGCCTGCCGGAGCCCCTCGCCGACCGCAGTGACGCCGAGCACGCGGCCGCCATCCGTCACCACCTGGCCTCCGCGCAGCGCAGTGCCCGCGTGGAAAATCATGACGCCCGGAAGCCGAGACGCCTCGGCTAGCCCTTGGATCGGATCGCCCTTGCGGTACGAACCCGGATATCCGCCGGCAGCCATCACAACGCAGGCCGCGGCGCCTGGCCGCCATCGCACGTGGGACTCGCGAAGGCCGCCTTCGGCGCATGCGAACAACGCCGGAAGCATGTCGCCCTCCCAAAGGGGGAGAACGGCCTGAGTTTCGGGATCGCCAAATCGGCAATTGAATTCGAGGACATGCGGGCCCTGAGATGTCACCATCAGGCCGGCATACAGAACTCCGCGGTACACGATTCCACGCTTCCGCAGTTCCCGGAGGACCGGCTCGAAGATTCGCGCACGGATTTCGGCCAAGCGTTCCTGCGGGACAATCGGCGCGGGGGAATAGGCGCCCATCCCACCCGTATTGGGGCCCTCGTCGCGATTGAAGGCGCGCTTGTGATCCTGGGCGGTGGCCAGCGGCACAATCACCTCACCGTCTGTTAGGGCGAGGACCGATGCCTCCTCGCCGACGAGAAACTCCTCGATCAGCAGTCGCGCGCCAGCCTCGCCGAAGACGCCGCCGACCATCGCGTCGTGTATCGCGTTTTCGGCTTCGGGAAGCGACCGGCAGACGACCACGCCCTTGCCGGCAGCCAGACCGTCCGCCTTCACCACGATCGGCGGGCGGAGGGATCGCGCGTGGGCTCGCGCGGCGGCCGGATCATCGAACGCCGCGGCGCGGGCCGTGGGAACGCCCGCCGCCAGGAGCACCTCCTTCGCGAAAATCTTGCTGCCCTCGAGCCGGGCGGCATCGCGGGTGGGTCCGAAGACACGGAGTCCAGCTGCAATGAATCGGTCGGCAATCCCGGCGCAGAGAGGCGCCTCAGGTCCGACAACCGTCAGGTCAGGTTTGTTGGCGGTTGCCCATGCGAGCAGGCTGTCGATGTCAGTCGCGGAAATAGGAAGGTTTTCTGCGATTTCGGCCGTTCCGGCGTTGCCGGGCGCGCAGACGAGGCGCGGCTTTGAGGAATCTTGGGCCAGTTTCCACGCCAGCGCGTGTTCCCGGCCGCCGCCGCCGACGATCAAAATAAGCGGGGAATTCATAGGCGCGGCAGTGTAGAGAACGTGGCTTCGGTTGAGAAGGCACAAAGGTCGGTCGCGGATACCGGCTCAACGAACACACATCCGTCTCCGACCTGCCACTGCGCCGACGAGCCGCGCGATTTGCGGTCAGGCGCGGACCGCCGATGCCACGGGCGAGACGGGGTGAAGGCGCCAGCGGGGATGCTTTTGTTGGAAGTAGTCAAGGCTCCATTTTTCAGGGAAGAGGATGACCAGCTCGCCTTCAATGTCCTCAGCCAGCGCCACGCCGGACCCGAGGTATTCACGTTGGACTTCTGCGCGATCGATGCCGGGGTCGAACCAACGGATATGGGTAAACGGCGCAGGCTCCAGCCGCGTCTCCGCGCCATATTCGGTTTGCAGCCGATACACAAGGACCTCGAACTGAAGCTGTCCGACGGCTCCCAGCAGGACCGCATTGGAGACGCTGTTCAACAGGCGGAACTGCTGAATCACCCCCTCCGCGAGCATCTGCTCAAGACCCTGCTTGAACTGTTTGAATTTGGAAGGGTTCGGATTGCTCAACGTGGCGAACACTTCGGGAGGAAAACGCGGAATTTCGCGGTACCGGATCGATGGGTCGGTGGCGAGCGTATCGCCGATGCGGAAGGAGCGGTGCGCGACGAGGCCGACGATGTCTCCGGGATACGCCCGTTCGATGCTCTCCCGCTCAGCGCCGAACAGTTTTTGGGGATAGGCAAGGCGGAGGGGCTTGCCTGTTTCCGGGTCCGGCACGGTCATGTCCTTCTCGAACACTCCGGAACAGACGCGAAGGAACGCGACGGTGTCGCGATGTTTCGGGTTCATGTTGGCCTGCACTTTGAAGACGAACCCTGAGAAGGCCGGATGGTCCGGCGGGATGGCGGCGCCATTGGATCGGCGCGGCGCCGGTGGCGGCGCGTATTCCACGAAATAATCCAGAAGCAATTGCACGCCAAAATTCGTCATCGCGCTGCCGAAGAATACGGGGGTCATGTCGCCGTCCAATACGGCGTCGCGGTCCAGGCGCTCGCCGGCAATGTCGAGCATTTCGATTTCCTGGCGCCAGGCATCATACAGGCCGGGCGGGACAGCGTCGCGCAGCCCGGGATCATCGGGTCCGCTGACCGTGAAGGGAGCGCGGTAGGCGCCGCCAACCACGCGTTCAAAGAGATAGAGGCGCCGCGCAAGGCGGTCATAGACGCCTCGGAAGTCAGGGCCGCTTCCGAACGGCCAGGTGACGGGGAAGGCGCCAATGCCCAGCACCTTTTCGAGCTCGTCGAGCAAGGCCAGGCCGTCGAGGGCGGGCCGGTCCAGCTTGTTCATGAAGGTGAAGATCGGAATGCGGCGGAGCCGGCAAATTTCGAAGAGCTTGCGGGTCCGTTCCTCGATGCCCTTGGCGGCGTCGATCACCATGATGGCGCTGTCGACGGCCGTCAACACGCGGTAGGTGTCCTCGCTGAAATCCTTGTGCCCCGGCGTGTCGAGCAGGTTGATGCAGAACCCGTTGTATTCGAACTGGAGCACCGTGGAGGTGATCGAGATGCCGCGTTCCTTCTCCAGCTCCATCCAGTCCGAGGTCGCGGCGCGCTGGTTTTTTCGTGCGCGAACGGCCCCGGCGAGGTGGATGGCCCCACCGTAGAGGAGGAGTTTTTCCGTAAGCGTGGTTTTGCCCGCGTCGGGATGCGAGATGATGGCAAACGTGCGTCTGCGGGCGATTTCTTCGGCGAGAGTTCCCATAGGAGAGAGGGCGCTGATACGCCGTGGATCAGCGTCCGTCAAGGACTTCTCGGATCAGGGCAAGGAGCGACGCCGGCTTGAAAGGCTTTTGGATGAACTTCACACCAGGCGCGGTCTCGCTATCGGCCTGCAGCGCGTCCGACGCATAGCCGGACATGAAGAGGACGCGCAGCTCGGGAAACTTTTGCCGAAGCAGGCTGGCCAGGGTGGCGCCGTTGAGCCGGGGCATTACCAGGTCGGTCAGCAGCAGATCGATCTGGCCGCCGGCCGACTCGGCGGCAACGAGCGCCTCTTCGCCATGGGCCGCAGACAGGACGCGATATCCCTGTCGGCTGAGCAGCCGCTCGACCAGTTGGCGGAGCATGGCCTCATCTTCCACGAGCAGGATGGTTTCGTGGCCGCGGCCACAGGCGGGAGAATCCGTCGGACGCACCTCTGGTGCCCCTCCCTCGACGCGGGGCAGGTAGATCGAAAAAACGGAGCCGCAGCCGGGCGACGAGCGCACCGTAATGGCGCCCTGGCTCTGGCGGACAATCCCGTAGACTGTCGCTAGTCCAAGGCCGGTCCCCCTCCCCGCCTCCTTCGTCGTGAAAAAGGGTTCAAACAGGTGCTGTTTGACCTCGTCGTCCATGCCCCGGCCCGTGTCGATCACTTCCAGCAGTGCATATCGGCCGGGCGCCACCTCGTAGCGCTCAACGGTCAGCGGCTCGGCGAGATCGACGCGCGCTGTACGGAGCGTGAGCCGCCCGCCGTCCGGCATGGCGTCCCGCGCATTGACCGCGAGGTTGGTCACGACCTGATGCATTTGATCGATGTCGACCAGCACGAAGCCGGCGTCCGGGTCGAGTTCGGTGTGTAGCTCGATGTCCTCGCCGATCAACCGGCGCAGCATCTTCATGAGGTCAAGCAGGATCGCGTTGAGGGCATGCCGACCGACCGCTCGGGGCTGGCGTCGGCTGAAGGCAAGGAGCTGGCGCGTCAGGGACTGCGCGCGTTCCGCCGCCTTCAAAATTTCCTCGATTTCGTTCCGAATACCGCGGCTGCCCGCGGCGTCTGCCAGCAGCAGTTCCGCATAGCCCGTGATGGCGGTGAGGATATTGTTGAAGTCGTGCGCGACGCTGCCGGCGAGGCGGCCAACGACTTCCATTTTTTGGGAATGGCGCAGGAGTTCCTCGCTCCGGCGCAGCGCATCCTCAGCGCGTTTGCGCTCGGTGATATCACGCGCATTAATGATCAGCAGAGGTTGCGCCCCGGTGGCGCCCATCGGCTTGGCCGCGCAGTCAAAGATGCGCCAGTCATCGTTCCGATGCCGAAGGCGGAGTTCCGCCGTAAGAATGGAAGCGGACGGCGAGGCTGCAGACGCCAGGAGCCCGCTCCATTTTGGAACATCCTCGGGGTGCAGCCATGTCAACACTTCCCGGCCGGCCATCTCTTCCGGCGTGTGGCCGAGCGCCCGCTCCACCGAGGGGCTGAGATAGGTGAAGGCGCCCCGCAAGTCGGAAATCGCAATAATGTCGGTCACATTTTCAATAACCGTGCGAAAATGGGCCTCGCGCGTCCGAAGAGCCTCCTCCGCCGCGTGCCGAGCAACGGCCGCGCCGATCGCCCCTGAAAAGGCCTTGAGCACATCGACCTCGCTGTCACTCCACGCGCGCGCGGGGTCCGCATCCTCGAGGCCGACCATCCCCCAGAGCCGGCCATTACATACAACTGGAGCTGCCAGAATGCTCCATACCTCCGCGGGTCCCGAGCCGCCACCTTCGGACCACCGGCTCATCAGGGCCCGGATGTGCAAGCCTTCGGTGAGCGGCGACCGCCAGCCGACCGCGCGATCATCATACGCTAGCGTTGCAGGCGGCTGGACCTCCGTCGGGTCCTTCATCCACAGGGCGCGGAGCCGTAGTTCGCGGGAATCTCGCGCGGATCCGGCGACCTCCTCAAATATATGAACGCGTCGGGCCTTTGCCGCCTCGCCAATAAGCGCAAGGGCTTTCGAGAACGCGTGGTCCAGGTCCGTGGAGGAAATTAGTTCGCGTGTCGCCTGCGCCAGCCCGCGGAGGAGCCTGTCCCGCTCGTCGAGCTGTCGCTCATCATCGCATCGGGCAAGGGCGGTGCCCAGGCTGCACGCGATCGCCCGCAGGGCAGATATTTCCTGAGTGGTCCAAACGCGGGCCTCGCGGCATGCATCGAAACCCAACAGCCCCCAAAGCCGGCCTTTGACAAACACCGGCGCGATGAGGACAGATTGCACGCCTTGTGATGACAGCAACTCTCGCGCATCCCCCGACAGGTCTCGTTGAAGCTTTGCGATGACCTCACCTCGCTCTAATAGGAGAAAAAAATCGGTATAGGTCGGCGAGAGGGGAAGCCGTTTGAGCGCCGGGTTGTCGATTTGAGGAGGAATCCCGTCCCGACACCATTCGTGCGTTTGCGAGGCGAACGGAATGCCGGTCTCCTCGTCGAGGTAAATACGGAACGCGTAGCATCGATCGCTGTCCAGGGCGCCGCCCACCTCCCCCAGCAATTGTGGGAGCAGCCGCTCCGGCTCGGCCGTCGACACCAGCTCTTGCAGCGCGTGCAGGACCGCTTGAAAAAAGCGGGCTCCACAACTTCCGGTCCTGGCGAAGTCCTCACCCTCCGAAAGAATATGGCCCGTGCCGAAAAACAACGCGGTTCTGACCTCCGGATCCTGAATAGGCGTGATTGATGTGGCGACGCGCCGGAATTCGCCGTCTCGCCTTCTCAACCGGATGGGGCGAACCTCAGGCCGGTATGCAGTCGAGCCAGCTCGCATGGAGCCGAAACAAGCTTCTGCATCCTCCGGATGAACGAAATCCTCCCAAACGGAGTGCTTTCCTTCGCCGAGCGCCGCGCCGGTCAATTCGCGAAAGGCCCGGTTGGCGTAAACAAGCCGCCCCTCGGCATCAACCGCCCAAACCAATACAGACGACTCATCGAGCCAATCGGCCTCGATGCTCAAATTCCGCAGCATGGAAAGAGCTGGCGACACCTCGCTACCATTCACAAGATCCGCAGCCGCGTCCAGCCATGCGCCGAGGCGTCAGGCCAACGCTAGCGGCGGACCGCCCGCTACTCATCGACGATACAACCCACCCTGCTAATAAGCCCGAGCCGAGGGGTCCGCCGGCGAAAAGCAACCAATAGATCAGGTCTTGTCCAGCGCGGCGAGGACCTGCGCGTAGTCGGGCTCTTGGACGATTTCGGGAACCTGCTGCGCATGCACGACGATGTTGTCCTTGTTGAGGACCAGCACCGCTCGGCTCATCAGCCCCGCCAACGGCCCATCGACGATGGCCACGCCAAAGACTTTTCCAAAATCGGGCGAGCGCATCGTGGAGAGGTTGACCACGCGGTCCAATTTCTCCGAGTCGCAAAACCGCTTTTGCGCGAAAGGGAGGTCCGCCGAAATATTGATGACCACAGTATCCGGGCGAGCGGCGGCTTCCGCGTTGAACCGCCGGGCCGAGGCCTGACATACACCGGTGTCGAGGCTGGGCACGATGTTCAGGACCTTTTTTTTGCCCGCGAAGTTCGCGAGCGTCACATCGCTTAGATCGCTGCCGGTAAGTTTGAAATCCGGGCAGACTGTTCCGACCGCGGGCAGCGTTCCCGCCGTGTGAATGGGATTGCCTTTGAATGTGATCGTCGCCATGAGGCTCCTCTAATGCTAGGCCGCCACTATACGGAATCGCTATTTCTCTTCAACATCAACTTGGGAAAACGGAGCGCCTCATTCTTCAGGCCGCTTTTGGTTCGTTCGGAACGGCTCGAACACAAGGGCGGCGCTGTTGATGCAATATCGCAGCCCCGTGGGAGGCGGGCCGTCATCAAACACATGGCCGAGGTGGCCCCCGCATCGCGCGCAGTGCACCTCGGTGCGAATCATCCCATAGCTCCGATCCAACGAGGTTCCGATGTTGTTCGGGTGAACGGGTTCGTAAAAGCTCGGCCAACCGGTGCCGGATTCAAATTTTGTGGCGACGACAAAGAGGTCGGTCCCGCAGCCGGCACACTTGAAAATGCCTGCCTCCTTGGGTTTTTCGCAATACTGGCCCGTAAAAGGGCGCTCAGTTCCGTGCTGGCGAAGCACGTAAAATTGGGCTGGCGTGAGGCGCCGTTTCCATTCCTCGTCGGAAAGTAGCAGCCGCTCGACTTCGACCATCCGCCCTTCGGCTGCTGAATACACGAGAATTCGATTGGTACTCGTCATGGAATCACCCTCGCGGGCCGGCGCCCGGTCTGCCGCAAACAGCGCAGTAAAAGCCAACGTGCAAAACAGATGAGCGGGCGCAGCCATTCTTGGGTACGATACCACGACCGCTGCGAATTGCGAATTCAACACAGGATCATCTAGAGTCGTGCCGTGAATCCTGCTCGCGACGCGTTTTTTGAGGAAATGGCGATCCGAATCCAATCCGGCGGCCGGGCGCAATTTTTTTACGGCGACAACGTGGAGGGCTACTGGGAGGGATTCACCCACTCCTATGCGAAGGGTACCGGATATCTGCTAAGCCGGCAGGTCGTCTTTCGGGATTTTATGACCTGGTGCGGATCCCGCATGAACGACCGCGAGCGCGCGGAGGAGGCGGCAATCTATCCCTACGGCGTGCGCCACACGTTTGCGCTGCAGACATGGGAGGAAGGAATGCTGTTGGGCCGCCAACAGGCCATCGCTCTGCGCGTGGTCAGTCGCCGGGCGCAGCCGCTGGCAGTCGCGCCGCTGCTCGAGGCCGAAGGTCTGGCAACAGTCGAGCCGGCGGGCGACACATGGGTCCTTCGAGTGCCGGGTGCGCACTATCACGTCGGCGTTAGCGCCAGCCATCCCTTCAGCTATGCCGGCCAGGCTCGAGAGACCGGCCGGAACGCGCCGATCTTCCGCTCGCGGGACCCCCTGCGCGAATTCACCCTTTATCTGGCCTTCGGCAAATCCGTCCAAGAGGCGGCTGCCAAGGCGGCCCGATTGCGCGATCAACAGGGCGTCGAGCACCACAAAAAGCGGATCTTCGATCTGCTAACCCGGAGCGATCTGCAAAACGACCACTCGGAGTACACCAAGGCTGTCCGATGGGCAAAACTCAGCAGCCTGTTCCTCGTGACGGAGGAATACGGCAAGGGCATCTGGGCGGGTCTGCCGTGGTTCAAGGACAACTGGGGCCGCGACACCTTCATCGCACTGCCCGGAACCCTGCTGGTCACCGGCCAATTCAGTGACGCCCGCGAAGTCATCGAGGTGTTTGCCGGCCGCCAGGACAGGGACCCGAAATCCCCGGTCTACGGCCGCGTTCCCAACCGCGTCTCCGGCGAAGGGGAGGTCATCTACAACACGGCCGACGGCACGCCGTGGCTCATTCGCGAAATCGGCGAGTATGTGCAATACACCGGCGATGCGAACTTCGAAGCGACCCTATTTCCAATAATCGAATGCGCAATCGACGGCACATTCAAAAAATTCGGGGACCGCTATGGGTTTGTCACCCATGACGACGCCGACACGTGGATGGATGCCCGAATTAATGGTCAGGCCCCATGGAGCGCGCGCGGCAACCGGGCGAACGACATTCAGGCCCTCTGGCACGCCGCGCTCGGCGTTGGCATCGCCGCGGCGCGCCGGATCGGGCGGCGAACCGCCATCCCCCGATGGCGCGCGCGTGCGGAAAAACTGGCCTCGAATTTCCACCCCGCCTTCTGGGATCCGCGAAAAAAAGCGCTCGCCGATCGCCTACGGCCAGACGGCACCAGGGACCTCAAACCGCGGCCCAACCAGTTGATGTTGCTATCCATCCCTTTCGATGACGGCCTCCTTCCGCCGGACATCGAGGCGAGGGTGCTGAAAAACGCGTTTGAAGAACTATGTTTTCCATATGGCATTTGCTCGCTGAGCCCGCGGCACTCGTATTTCCACCCCTACCACCATCGCGACGACCTCTGGCACTTTGACGCCGCCTACCACAACGGCACGATCTGGGGCTGGAATGCAGGGTTCACGATCACGGCCCTCTGCCGACACCGGCAGATCGAATGCGCCTGGGCGCTTGCGCGGAATCTGGCCGACCAGATCCTGAACCTCGGATGCCGAGGCGGAATGAGCGAACTGCTCGACGCACTTCCGGACTCAAAAGGAAATATCACGCCATCGGGCACCTGGCAGCAGGCGTGGAGCACCGCGGAGTTCGCGAGAACCGCCTACCAAGACTTTGCGGGCTTTCGTCCGCGCCTTATGGAGAACCGCCTGATCCTCCGCCCGCACATCCCTGAAGAATGGCGACGCCTTCGCGCGGTCCTCCCCTTCGCAACCGACAGCTCCTTGGACATGCTGTTCCTTCGGGAAGCGGGAAAAGACATCCTGATGCTCCAACTGCGGCACGCGGGTCAGCCTCTCGAGATCGACGTGCAACACGACACCCAGAGCTGGCGCCACCGGGCAGCCTTCCAAATACGGGACGGAGAATCGGTCACGCTGGTCTTTGAGGGACCTTGTGGAACCATCGGATCAAAGGGGCGACCGATTCGAGATATTCGCGCTGTACCCCTCAAAGTGCCGCGCCCCCTTCGATTTGCGACGCCCCCCGTGAACCGACGATTCCCTACACTACTCCGTGCCCATTATCTGCAGCGCATCATCGAATCCGGCCGCTTCAAATAATCGAATTTCGCCGTCGGATGCGAACGCGTGCGGCATCGATCCACGTGTCCTTCATTCGACCGTCACACGATAGAGGCGGTGCCTTGTGGCGGGCGGGCCGAAAGTGCTGTTGGTGCCCTCGTCGTCCGTAAATGTGCGGGTTCCAGCCGCATTGGTTTCATACCACGCGCCGAAGCCGATGTTCGTGTTCGCAAACGGCAGCCATGTGACGCCGTTGGTATAGTTCGCATCGGTGTAGAAGATTCGATAAAGGCGACCCGACACGGTCGGAACCGTGATGAGCCGGCTTGGGCCGCCCGCGCCCGCGACGGTCTGCACACGGAAGTAATCGTTGCTATTGGCGGGACTGGTGCCCGATATCCATTCGGCGAAATTCGGCATGCCATCGCCGTCGACGTCTCCGCCAGGCGCGTTGGTCAGCGTGGCGAAATACGTCCACTCCCAATCGTCCGGCATGCCATCGGCGTCTATATCTTTGGGCACCACGATCGTCGTGGTGTTGGTGACTACGCTGTTCGTTTGGCCTTTTTGATCGTCGGCGACAAAGACAATCAGATTTGTCGATCCGGCCACGCTCGGCGGCAGTGCTGTCCACGAGAACACGCCTCCGCTGAAGGTTGAACCCGCCGGGCCGCTGACGAAATTCGTGATAACTGGATCGCCATCCGCGTCCGTGACGCTCACCGGGAAACTCGTGCTCGCGCCAACGGCCAGGATGTGCGGGCCGGGCAGAGAAATGACCGGCGGTTGATTCGGCGCGGAGAGCTCGACAAGCTTCAGGTATTGCACAATCGCGCCGTCGTTGGTGATCGGCTGGCCCACGTCCACGCGGAGCTCGACGTAGATCCCGTTGGTATACAGATCCAGTCCCGTGCGCGGCCAGCCGTTGGTGAAGAGCGCGTTCGGATTGCTAGAGGCCAGATTGCGCACGGTATAGAGCTTGTTCGTCGAAAGCCCGAGCTGATTCCAGACGGGTTGCAAGTTGAAGCTGTTCGCCGCGACGGTATGCCCGCCTCCGTGCTCCATGAAGCGGGTAAAGGCGAGCACGACATCGGACGTGGCGGGCCCGGCGCCGGCTGTTTCCCATTTGGCGACCGCAAAAATGCGCGGATCTTCCGGCCCGCTCATCGTCGCGAGCACGCGATGGTTGCGGCTACGCAGCGCAGGGCTGTTGAGCCGCGCATAGTTGATGCGGCCGTATAGCGTATCCATGCCGGCGGTGAACGGCGGCGGATTGGTCCAAATTTGCAGTTGGTTCCAACGCTTGAAGTGGGGGACCCATTTGCCGAAGTTCAACTCGTGATCTGCAAATCCGTCGAGCGGATTGTTGGGATTCGAAGGATCGAACAGGCCGATGCCGCGCTCCTGCCCATAGAAGATCATCGGCAGCCCCGCCATCGATGAAATCGCCGCATAGCGCGAGAGCGTGATCCAGCCGTCATTGTCCGGCATCACCTCGTCGTGCGAGGTCACGTTGAGGAGGATCGCGCCGCCGTCGTACGAGAGATTGCGGATATAGAACGCATACGACAGCGCGGAGGAATCGTTGATCTTCGATTGCGTGAACTGGAAGACGAGGTTTTCATTCAAAATGTCGAAATGGCGGTTGGAGCGATACCCCGGTTTGCCGCCGTCCAACGTT
The DNA here is from genome assembly GCA_025054615.1 of Kiritimatiellia bacterium. Lineage (NCBI taxonomy): Bacteria > Pseudomonadati > Kiritimatiellota > Kiritimatiellia > Kiritimatiellia bacterium. The sequence continues at coordinate 167,428 of JANWZO010000002.1, read as the reverse complement.
TCTGCCATGAAGACGAAGTTCCATTTCTTCGAGCGCGTGCGGTTGATGATGTACTCCCAGGCTTGCGGCGGAAGGCCCTGTCCGAAGTCGCAGCGGAGGGCGTCGATGCCCTTGTCGTCTTGCGCAAGATTCCAGGTGTTGGAACCGGGATGGCCGGTCTTGAGGAGCCAGTACTCGGGGTAATACGCAAAATAGCGCCACAAATCTTTGATGTCGGCGGTCATTCCCGCGAAGTCGTAAATGTCATCTTCGTTGAGGTAATCGCCGTTCCGCTCTGGATTGTTGCGCACGAGGGCGGAGTATTTTCCGAAATATAATTCCGCCACGTCGTTCCATTTGCCGAAATCGCCGCGGTCCGGCGCAGTAGCGAAGTCGTTCAGATACGCGCTGGTGTAGAACGTGGCGGGCAGCCCGTAGTCCGTGATCCGCGCGTACCACTGCGGGCGAAGATGTCCGATGCGATTGGTCGGCGTCGGCGAGAAGCCGAGATCCACACCGCCCTGGCCCATGACAGCGTCCCACGAGGTGTGGTTGAAGACACCATCGAGCATGATGTGAATCGAGCCGACGGAACCGGTGTACGCGTCGCATTGCGCGACAAAGTTGGTGAATTCCGCGAAGGCGCTAGCCTCCGTATTGGCGGAACCCATGACCGGCATGACGGCCCAATAATCTTTTGTCGCATACGGGCTGCCGGGCGAGTACGGCACGCCGGTATTCGGATCATTTTCCGCGCGTTCAAAGCCGTTCGGATGGATCGGCTGGAACCACAGGCAATTCACTTGCAGGAAATTGAGGTATTCGAGATTGAACGGATCGAACGCGTCGTCGTCGCCGCCCACATTATTTGTGCTCAATAGATCGCGGAAAGTGCTGCGGCCGGCGAACGTCGGAGCCGTGGCTTCGGTCGTCAGCGTGTTGAGTTCATACAGCGTCATGTCGAGCGCCTTCTTCGGCGAGACGACGATGGCGTGGTCGCGGCGTCCGCCGCCGGTATACCAGAAATAGTTCGTGTTGCCGGCAATCTGGTAGCGCGCAGTGAGCCGATAGGCGCCGGTGCGGGACACTTTGCCGGTCCAGATGTATTCCCCGGCATTCGTCGACGGCGCCATGGTCCACGCGCGGAAATAGGCGCCCGTGTCCGCGATCGTGATCAAGTTTCCGTTCGGGGGATGGATGCCGTCCGGATAGCCGTCGCCGGAAATCCACTGGTTGGTGTAATCGATGTCCACCAGATCGCGGCGGTCGAGATTGCTGAAGACTTCGACATTGGTCGCCGCGACTCCGGGTGTGTATCGGACGATGATTTCGTGTTGGTCACCTGCGATTTCATCGACGAAGAATTTCGTGGTCGTGTAATCCGCGTTGCGTCCATTCACAGTCAGCACCTGCGCGCCAACGGTCCCGAGCATGAAACTGAAGGTGTTGTTGTTGGTGCCGGCAGTGCCGTAATCCGCGAAGCGCTCGATGCTGTTCGTGTTCTTGTAGGCACCGATGCGGTATTTGATTTGCGTGAATTGCGGCAAATTGCTCGCAACACCGACCCACCACATCGCATCGCCGCCTGGATAGCTGTCCCATTCCATGTGACTGAAACTCATCGGGATCACCGTGGCGTTTGTCGATGTCCCATATGAGCCGTGTGGATTCGACCCGTCTGTGGTCAGATAAACGTGGGCAAAATCGACGAAACGGTTTGACCCGGTTCCTTCGGCGTAGCCGATCTTGACCCAAAACTGTACGTTCGACCCGCCAAGGACCACACGATTGTTGTTGTGCCAAAGAAAGGCCGCGGCCTGGCCCGTCGCCGCATCGTATCGGAATTTGAAGGTGTTGGTGCGCGCTTGCGCATCGGTCGCGTAGCGTGTGCTGAAAATGTTGTTGGTGGTGCCGAGAAAGGTGGTGTCGCGATCTGTGTAGGTGATGCGGAGGAAATACTCGATTTCATTGGTCGGCCCAAACGTGTTGGCCGGAATCACGCCACGCCAGTACTTGTTGTTGCCGACCTCGCCGGATTCCGAGTTAAAGACCATGTTGTTTGTGAACCATGCCGTATCGCCAACTCGGCGATAAATAACCTGTCCGCCCGATTGATCGCTCGCCTGCGGTCCGCCCTGGAACTGCGTTCCGTTATAGATGAACACGCCGAGATTGGTTGCCGGGTCGTTGAGCGGGTTGCGCATTGTGACCCCCGGCGGTTCGCTGTTCGACGGGATGTGCCAGCTATTGCCGAGATTGGCCGCAAATCCGCCGTAGGTGAATCGGAACGGCGCGGCTTGCGCATCGGCTTCGTTGAGGAAACGAACGTTGCCGACGCCATTGTTCGTCGTGCCGATCCATGTCGTGTTGTGATCGGTCGCGGTTGCGCGGAAGTAGTATTCCACTTCGTTGGTCGCTGCGTAAGTGTTGCCGGTGATCACGGCCACCCAATATTTATTGTTGCCCTCGGTAGAATCGAAGGTGCCGATATTGGTTGTCCATGTGCCGACGCCGGCGAGGCGATGAATCAGCCGCATGCTCGACATATCCGAGGTATTCCCGCCGGCGCCCGCGAATTGATTGCCGATGTAGAAGAACACATTCACATTCGGCGGCACCCCGTTTGTTCTTGGATTTCGCATGAACGCGCCTGTTGGCTCGGCATTTGAGGGGAAATGCCAGACGTTCATGGTGCCCGCGCGATACCCAAAATTCGTCGCGCCGGACTTGCGCCCGCGCAAGGTGCAAAGGTCGAAATTGCCGGTGATCACATTCGACGGCATCGTGGATGTGAGCACGTAATAATTCACGCGCGTGCCGTCCGCCTGTTGGGGAATCGTGGCCGCGTAATTTGTCCCGCTGCCCGTCGCAGGAACGAGGAAGCTCGGGGTGAAGACCATGTTCGTGGCAAAACGGACCCAGACCGACTCCTGCGCGCTGGGTGAGGATGAAAGCTGGATCGAGATGGACACCGAACCGGTTGACGCCGATTTCGAATTGTCGAAGACGTTGCTGATCGAAACCGGGTTGGCTGCCGTCTCCATCACCACAAACGGCCGATCCCACCAGGTCGGTTCGCCGCCGAGCCGGAAGGTGTAGAAAAAGCCGTTCGACTGATTCGCATAGGAAAGATTCGCGTTCGCACCGCCGTTATGTTTTGCCAGGCCCGGCGCCTCATTTTTCACCGCATTCGAGCCGCCGGCCGCAAGACCCCACGCGAAGGTCCAATCGCCGAAGCGATCAAATTTGAATTCTGCTGAAGCGTCGTTGGTGTAGGCCGGAATTGTCGCGGTAAAAATATTCCCGAACGCTGAATCGAGAAACATTGGGCTATTGGTTGTCCACCCATTGATTTCGCCTCGTACGAACTCGCCCTGCGCAGTATGCGTCGCGATCGCCAATCCGAGAATGATCCACCAGCGCACAAATAAATTCATGAATGCCCCCTGCAAATGATCGGATTATCTAATACCTATTTGATCCTCTGCTGCGAAGCAAAAACGGCAAAAATCGGTCCTTGCGGGTCTCTTGGTAATGTGCCGGGCCATCCACGGCGTGACCGCTCCTTAGCCCTCATTACTTCCTTGGAGACGGCCGCAGACAGATATACTCGTTGGCCTGCTTCGAAGCATTCGTCATAACTCGCTGCATAGACACAGTGTTGCGCGCGAACTTGCGCCGAGAGGAGCCCTGCGCACATTTCCGTAGCGCGTTTCTAACGGGGGTGTGAGGGCGACCGTGCGTTTCACGTCGCCGCGGCCTATGTCGCCAAATCGGGACACGCTTACACGAGGCGTCGATCGCCTACGAATTGTCAACTCAGCCAAGCGCCGGCCAAAATTTTCGGATCCGCAGGCTCTCGATCGGATACGCGGACTGCTCGCGCGAATATCGATCCAGCGAGTGATCGCGCTGACCGCGGCGGCCGGGTGCGGCGCGTGTTTCAGCGGAGTGTCCTGCCGATCATTTCGCGCTCGATTCTCGTTATAATTTCGCCGCGGATCGCGATCATCGCGTCGCAAAAACGATCGAGTTCCTCTTTGGTTTCGCTCTCGGTGGGCTCGATCATCATCGTACCGGGAACTGGCCACGATACGATTGGCGTATGGCCCCCCTGTAATTTCCGATAGAGCTGCTCCAACGTGTCGAAGATTCTTGCATTATCTTCTGCTTGATCCACAGGGGCGAATGGATTCAGCGCTGCGAATTCCGTCCGCGTAATCGGGGGCATTTCCGCGGCGGATTTCAATTTCATCGTGCACGTAACAATCGGAATCATCGCGCGTTCAAGCCCTACATCTTCTTTTCCAGCGACTTGATGTAGGCGCTTCATCGCGTTTTCGGACCGATGCGAATTGAAGACGGGATGCCGAATAAACGGCGACGATCGAATCAGATTTTATTGGAATGCAAGGTCTTGTGAAATCTCGACCCTTTTGATATCGATCATAAGTCAATTAAAGTCTTCTGCGGGCGCATCCACCACATCCTTCACGTCATCGAGCGAAATCATCTCATCGAATGCGACGCGTATACCCTCTTCCGATCTGCTGAACTGAAATTGATTTTTCTCTTTGCGGACGCCCGATAAATTCGGTCCGGATCGACGCCCTGCGGAACGGATAAAGAGGGTGCTAAAGAAATACGGTTTCGCATTCACAAATCCTAAATTTTGCCGCGAAGTTTAGGATTCGTGTCTTGTGATTTCTGTCTGAGGCTATTGATTTCAGCCCATCGGGTCCGTTTCGACCATCGCGCCAAACGCGCTGCGATCGAGTTCCGCTGTTCGGAATTCGCCGACCAGCAGCTCAATGACCAACGATACCGCGCGGCCTCGCAAGACATCCAGAGTCATGGGAAACACCGTATCCGCAACAAAAAATCGGCGGCCCATTTCTTCCCCTGACTTACGCTGATGAATGCGATGCAGCTTCGCCATTGCTTTTGCTCGGCCGTACATTCATCGAGCAATAAAGCATTATCGACCTTCATGCCGGTTATGTCGCATATTTTCATTTGAAAATTCAGCCGCGCTACTAGGCGCCATAGCGCGATTTCGGACTGGTGCGGCGTTAGATGTAACCAACTCGGATTTGACAGCACGCAGCGCAGGATGACCGGCAGAGTGACCGTGCCGTAGTATCCGAGTCGCATGTAGGAGGGATATAAAATGTTTTTGGGCGGCGCTGATAAAGCCGCGCAATTTATGTTGCTTCCGACTCACCCGAGTTTGGGCGAATGGGCTATTTGCATCGAATCGATTCTGGAATTGATTCCTAAATGAATTGATCGATGAAGAGACCACGACGGCCCTTAGCATCTCATCGATGTCTTGTAGTCGCGGCCCGATATTGCGCCGCGCATATAATCGAGACGAGATACGTACTTGTCGATAGACTGCGTCTCAATCCCAGATTTATTGTCAATAAAGTGACGGCGTTAGATCCGATCCTTTCGCCTCATTGATGGCTTATTTGCTTTATGCAAGGCCAACGGAGCCCACCAATCTAATTATAGTGCCGGAATCATTGGCGGTCTCCGTGTTTTCTGTAGCCCAGGCCGGTGGTATTCGAATTTGTTTGGATGCAATTTCCAATCGATGACGGATCTGACGGCAATAGACACTAGATTTTGAATTAGATTCCCAACATCATCGAAACGAAAAAAAGCATAGAATTCTATAGCTGAATACTCGACATCGAGTCACCGCTACTCGATAAAACCGGCGCTTTTACCGTTGACGCGGACCTCGTATCGCCCCGGCGGAGGATTCGGGATTTCAACACTCCCTTCGAAGTTTACGAGGACTTGGATGCAAACAACGTTGGGATCCACCAGGCTATAGACATCGACATCGATTTTCTGTGCCTCATTTGGCGGATTAACGACAGCGCGCCATGAATGGCAAGGCGTCGGCAGTGCGCCTTTGATTAGGACGTTATATTTGGGCGGATATGTCTTGAGCATCAACAGATCGGCGGAGTTGATATAAACAGGTCCTTTGGTGAGCTCTTCATCACCCGGCCTGGGTAGATAATCCCGTTCGTCAGCCGAATCATCGCTGTCCTCGCACCCTGATACCGCGAAGAGCACCGCTATACCCATCAGCATAGCAATTGTTCTAAGAATTATAGTTTTCATGATAACTGCCCGGTACAAATATCAGGAGTATTCCACAATAATATACGTATATTGGGAAAGCGCATTATCAACTTATCACAATACGTCACACTCAATCCAAGCACCTGAGCGGTTGAAGGCGGAACATTTGCCGGCCTGCCGACGGCCCGTCCGAGCTACGTGGCAACTAGATCCATCATACACTCAAGCGTCCAACCTGTATCATCCTGGCGATAGGATCCGACCTCTGCGTTACGACTTGAATCGGCGTTTATTCATATTTCCCCAGCGATCGATCGCCCTCACCAACCATAGCCACGTTAGAAGGCCGAGAACGATCATCGCAAGCATGAAGACAGAATACGAAATGCGCCAGTCGATGCCCTCCGTCATCATTGTAAATTCGGACATACCGCCGATGCTCGCGATAAGATTCAGCGGGAGAAATACTACATTAATTATCGTTAAATTTTTAAGAAGAACGTTCATATTGTTATTAATAATAGTCCCGCGAGCATCCATGAGCCCAGACAATACAGAGCTGTATATACGAGCCTGTTTGGCGGCCTGCTGATTTTCAATCATCACATTCTCAAGCTTCTCAATTTCATTCGAATTGAATCCCAGCCTCTCCGCCATCGCGCGCATTTTATGAAGAATCGTGTCGTTGCTCTCTAAAGCGTTGAGATAATAAACAAGGCTTTCACCGATGGCAAACATCTGTAGAAGATATCGATTCTCCATCGAATGCATCAGTTTGCTTTCCAGGTCATTCGCCATCATCTTAATCGTCTTCAAATGCCCATGATAATGGTGGATCGTGCTTAGCATCACATGGAGGCAGAAATCGAGCGGGCTTGACATCCGCCTGAATTCTTTCCCCATGAGAGAAAGCTCTGATTTTGGGGTCACTACCACCGCTTTGTCCTTCTTAAGGATCAATCCGATAGAGGACACCTCGAACTGGATGACCCCGGCCAGCGACACATTGTCGGGTCTTTTCCAGATAATGAAAGTGCGTTCCGGTGAATAATCGATTCGAGGTACTTCATCTGGATCAAATATTGCATCGACCTCTTCGGGTTCTAAATTCCATTCAGCTACGAGTTCGGTGCGCTCTATCTCGGATGGGTTGTTGTAGTGAATAATCACGGCCTGTTCGATGGCGGCCGCCTCCAGATTCCCGTTTGAGATGATGTAGGATGATTTCATTGTCTTGATCCCCTATAAGAATTATCAACAGAATATTGTGACTAAACATCTTGTTAATGATGTGTTGTCATGATGGTTCAAACGTCTCTGTAAGGCGTTTCATACGCATGTGGCATAAGTAATACTTCTGGAACGCTGCCACAAGACAGATGCGCTGAAAATACATCATGGCTAGGCCGCTAGAATCCTCCTCTCCAGCCCATTTTGAGCGAAGAAGGCGTAGATCCTTTTTTCATCAGGGAAAGTCTTTTATGTGTATCAGATTCGATTTGCGCGTGTTTTAAAAAACAGAGGTCGATCCCCGCGCGAGCGGGGAGACATTGTATTAATCACGATGACACATTGCTCAAAGGGTCGAGCTTCGCGCGAGGGACGCTGGATTTGTCCGCGGCCACTGGTGTCCCAAAACAGCTGACGTAAAGGTCATAGACAGAGGGTTCCCCCGGGATATGGCGGCATGATATCGATTTGGTGAGTCACCCTCTGCCAGATCGGTGTTACCGTCATGCTCTTCAGGGTCAGTTGGATCGACATCAACCAGCCATTCTGGTTGAATCACACACGACAAAAAAAATAAGGGATCTCCTGGTCATAACCTTTTTTGAATATCATTGGGTTTAACTCGCGAACCGATTTGTAGGTTACAAGAGTAGCATCAAGAGGTAGTGATCCGATTGAAACTTTTCGCACTCTGTCCCAAATTTGACTCCAACAGGCTATAAACTTTAGCTGAGGGCTTACTTGTCGAAGATTTCTCCGCGTGCTTTCCGCGAGTTCTCCGAGAATTTTTGACGGGCGCTCCTGATGAATTGCACCCGATGGGCTGGGAATCACGAGCCTTCTTTCAGCAGTGCTCGCAATTTTTTGAGGGCGGCGTCTTGGATCTGTTTGATCCGGGCGCGCGTCAGGTTCAACAGGCGCCCGGTCTCCTCCAAGGTGCGACCTTCGATGAACCGAAGCTTCATAATATAGCGCGCGCGCTCGGGCAGCTTCTCCATCGCTTTCCAAACCTCCGAAACCTCCGCGCCCTGCGAGGCTTCAGGAGCCAAGGGGTCCTCTACGACTTCATACAGACTTCCCCCGTCCTCCGTCATCAGCGCGTCGAGGGAAACCGGCTGATTCGGCATCCGCTCCCACTGGGACACGTACATCCGAACCTTAGCGACTCGCTCGACCGGCAGGTCCGCGATCTTCGCAACCACCTCGTCCGACGGCATCTCCCCATAGTCCCGTTTCCACGTGTCGATGATGTTTTTCACCAACTGCATCTCCCGGCTGGGCCGGATGCCAAAACTGCCCGACCGAACGTGGTCCCGGAAAAAATTGCGAAGCCGGTTCTGGATCGCCTTCTGGGAGTACGAATAAAACGGGGTCCCGCGCGTGTAGTCGAATTTGCGCACCGCGTTGGCTAGCGCCTTGGAGCCCTCCTGCAGAAAGTCAGAAACCCACACCGACCCGATCCAGAAATACGGCTTGATGCAGTTGACGATGAGCCGTCGGTTCGCAATGAACAGCTCCTCCTCCGCCGCTTCAATCCGCGAGATCAGACGTCGCGCCTCCACGAGGGCCGCTCGGGCGGCTGCGGCCGTCTTATACCGTTTTCGGCTCAACGCGCGGATCCTCGAACAGCACCAGTGGATTTCGACAAACAACTGTTGCGTCTGCTCAGCCCCAAGTAGCTCCACGGTGCCGCGCTCCACGAGAAAGCGGCCGACCGCCTGCATCGATTTGTCGGGATCAACGTAGGTTCGCGGCTGCCGCACACACGGGGGCACGAATTTCGGATCCCTGAATTCCGGCTGCTCGATGACCGGAAAAGGAAGGTTGTCAGCTAGCGCGCGAAGTTCGGCGACGAGGCTCGCAAGTTGTTCAGAACTGCCCACGACCGCTCGATCACACTGCTGCCCAGTTCCCGCTGGCCACGTTCGATGACATGGTTTCAGGGAAATTCGCGCATTGGAGGGTTCACCGCCGCAAAACGGACCCGCAAATTCAAAAGCTGCACCCGGCGCAACGCATCGGGGTCCCGATCGACGTCAAACATCCAGACGGCGCGGCGACCTTCCATCCGGTCCGCATTTGCCTCCAGAATGTCTGCCGGCGTCTCCACCGCCAGTTCCGCCCGGAAACCTTTCAAGGCCTCCCGGAGCGACTCCTGCAGATCCAGCGCGGCCGGCTGGATGGGCGGCGCAATCTGCGCGAACTCCATGGAGCCGTCTTCCAGGCGCCGCAAAAGAATCTGTCGATCCGACAAAAACTCGGTGCGTGCAAGGGCGTTGAGCGACTCAAACCAAATCCTCAATTCAACCTCCTTGCGGCCCTCTGTTTCGCGGACCGCGACATGCTCCAGTCTAATACCCTGAGCCTCATAATCTTTAAAATCCTCCCGTATCTGAGACTCATCGAACGAGAATTGAACCGGACCCTCGCCCTCTCCTGCCTCCGACCCCGCCTGCTCCTCAATCGCCCGAATGACCTCGAGGGGCGCGGAGTAAAAGGCGTGGAATTCACCGCTGCCATCCGCGTGAAGGGAAATCATCTGCCTCACATGGAAACAGCCACAGGTTCCGAAAAGAAGGATCCCCAGAGCCGCCCGGCGCCACAGCCGCGCAAAAATCGCCGCGTTCATGCAGCCAGTATCGCAGGGCGCAAAGGGTCGGTCAACTTGCGGACGCCTTTCGGGGTCCCTGCAGGAGCCGTGCTGCAACTGGCGCAAAATACGTGAAAATGATGTCGGCCCCCGCGCGCCGAATCGCCGTGAGCGATTCCACGATGCAGGCCTCTTCCTGCAGCCACCCGCGACGGGCGGCGGCCATGATCATCGAATATTCTCCGCTCACCTGGTAGGCAGCCACTGGCAGGTGGACCGCTTCCCGCACGGCGCGAATGACGTCCAGATAGGGCAATGCCGGTTTGACCATCACGATGTCGGCGCCCTCGGCGACATCGAGCAACACTTCGCGGAGAGCCTCGCGCGCGTTCGCCGGATCCATCTGATAGGTCTTCTTGTCGCCGAATCTTGGAGCGGAATCGAGCGCGTCGCGAAAGGGACCGTAAAACGACGAACAATATTTCGCCGCATAGGACAAAATCCCAACCGACGAGAAGCCCGCCTGGTCCAACGCGGAGCGGATCCGCCCCACCCGCCCGTCCATCATGTCGCTCGGCGCCACCATGTCCGCACCTGCGCGCGCCTGCGCAACGGCCATCTCGGCAAGGATGTCGAGCGTGGTGTCGTTATCGATGCGGCCCTTCTCATCCACATACCCATCGTGGCCTTCGCTGGAATAGGGATCCATCGCCACATCGGTGATCACACACAGTTCAGGGACCGCCTGCTTTAATGCGCGCACCGTTTGTTGAAGGAGCCCGTCCGGGTTGACCGACTCGGTCGCCAGAGGGTCCTTGAGTTTGGGCGGAATCACCGGAAACAGCGCGACGGCGCGAATGCCGAGGCGGAACGCGGCGCGGGCCTCCTTCACGACGAGGTCGCGGCTCATTCGGTAACACCCCGGCATGGACGAGATTGGCGAACGGCGATTTTTCCCCTCGCATACGAAAATAGGCCACACCAGATGCGAGGGTGTGAGTTCCGTTTCACGCACCAACGCGCGGATCGCCTCGCTCGTCCGGTTGCGGCGGGGGCGGATAGGCAACGCATTCATAATAAAACTATGCCATATCGCGCCGAAGCCCGCACGCCGGAAACGAGACTGACCGTATGCCCGAAGAACCTAACCTTGAGTGCGTCCCGAGCAGCTTCGGCAAGTCAGGGGGCCAGGCGCCAGATCGTCAGGGCCGCGAGCAGGGCGAGGGCAAAACCGGCCACGGCGAGAGTCCGCAGATACCGCTCGGCGCCCGCCAATCCGCGGAGCGCTCCCTTCATCCCATCGCGCGCGAGCGAACGCGCCTCCTCGGCCGCACGGATTCCACGGCCCAGCGAAGGCCGCTGAAGTCGGTAAAAGCTGGTCAGCCTGGAGACCGCCCACGCAGGTATCGCGAGAACATCGCCCGCAGGAATTTCCGGCGCGCGGCTAGAGAAGGCATAGCGAGCAGCCATCGCGGCCAGGGCGCCAACCACCACAGGCACAGCGAGCGTTCCGGCGTACTTCATCGAGAGCGCCTGCGCGGTTTTCTCCGCATGGAGAGCCTGCGCGAACCACCACGGCAGCAGGATGACCAGAGCCAACAGGGCCGTCCACGGCATCCAAATAGATCTCGACGCAGCATGATGGGAATCCGGAGTCGAGTCGATCGCTGCCCTCAATGTCCAGAGGAACCGCGCCATCAACAGGGTCGTGCCCACGGCTCCGCAGGGCAGCAGCCAGGCAAGGCGATCGGGCCACTCGCCGGGCGCAGCCGCAGCCACCGCTTTCAGGAAAACCTTCGCGACCGCTCCGCTCGTGAGCGGGGCGCCCGCCAGCGCCAGCCCACAGATCGCCAGTCCGATCCATAACGCGATGCGCCCGATGTTGGCGCGGGGAGCGCTCGCGGCCATGCCGACGCCTAGGAACAGCGCACACTTTGCGAGCGCATGGTGAAGCGCATACAGAAATACGGCAGGTAGGACGTAGCGCGTCGCCTCCGGACTTGCGAGGGCGATTCCTACTGCGAGGATCATCAGCCCCATTTGGCTGATACTCGAATAAGCGAGTACCGTCTTCGGCTGCCGCTGCGTGACGCCCACCAGAGCCGCGCCGAACACACCCAATAAGCCGGCAACCATCAGCCCCTCTCCCAATGCGGGTGCCGCCATTCCTCCAAGTGGGAGCAGATTCAGCCAACCCAAAAGGCCGGCCTTAATCATCGAGCCGCTCAACACCGCGCTGGCCGGAGTCGGCGCGACCGGATGCGCGAGCGGCAGCCAGACGTGCAGCGGTACAAGTGCGGCTTTGATGCCGAATCCCGCGATCACCATCCCGAGCAACCAGGGCCGGTAGGGCGATTCCGTCAACGCCGAACGCGCGGCCGGAAACGTCCATCCGCCCGCCTGAGAGGCGATGACCGAAAACGCTGCAAACTGAACGACCTCACCCAGCAGGGCGAGCGCAAGGTACACGCGACCGGCCCGACGCGAAATGGTACGCCCGTCGTGGATCACCAGCGGATACGACGCGAGGCTCATCAGCGCGAAAAAGAAGTAAAAGGTGGCAAGGTCCTGCGCGAGGATCAGGCCGATATTTCCGGCCATCGCAAGCCGGTGGAACACATGATAGCGATTCGCGTGCCCGTCGTGCGCCATGTAGTGCCGCGCGAACCACGTAGCGGCGGTCCAGAGGCAGCCGGCGATCAGCAGAAAGGGGGCGTTGACCGTACTCACGCCGAATCTCGCCCCCAGCAGGAGTTCGCGGAAACCGACCTCAAACGGCTCCGCAAACGCCAGGCCGATCGTGGGGAGTGGCGCGAGCGCGGCGAAAATCGTCGCTCGCGGCGCGGCCGCGGCCAGTAGCGGCGCAACCAGCGCCAAGGCAAGCAAACCGTGATTGACCAATTCTGAACCTATCATAGCCCCGCGGGCACCAAGGCCCGCAAACATAAACGACCCGTACCGCGAGTCAAATCCTCAAGATCCGCGTTCTCATCACGCTCTGAAAATGTCTCCTTGCACATCCGTAGGTAATGATCCACGGCAGAGGAGGGCGCAACGCTGTGAGCGGACAACTTTGAAGGCGTTAAAACAGGCGAACGAGGCTGAAGGTCAAGACACCGTTCTTCAGAAGATACAGATCACGAAAGCAGCGGTGACGCGGATCGGCACACAGAGGTCAGACATGTAGGAGTCTGCGTGATCCAATTCCCAACGAGGCCACGCAATCTCTGAAATGCTGGATTCAGAGTCCTGATCTATTCATCCGCTTACTCTCCTTGGGCGCACATGACCGTGCGCCCTTGATCAGGTGCGCGTTTGGGGCTGGAAAAGGGTGAATTTTGCAACTCCACGATTGGCGGACGAGGTGGAAGTTGCCCCTTCGCGATTCCAGGCGGGGCGGGACCAGCTTTTACAAAAATAATAAGGCGAGGTAGAACTCGCCCCTTCAAAAATTGAGCGCGGGTTGGAATTCGGACTTCCACATCCGAACGCGTTGAAGGGCGATGTTCATTCCGCACCTTTTGTGGAGAGCGCCGTTCCACCGGCGCCAAATTCATCCCTTCCTTGGAGAGCCCGCTTCCACGCGGGCCCCTTTGCAGCAGGCCAGAACCTGTCCTTCCGAAGGTCGGCGTGATAGCCGACCCCCAGATGGTAGGCCGTGCCCACGCACTCCTCTTACCCTGAGAGGGACTTTATAAATAGTTTCAACGATCCTTAGCAACTCAGCCCTTCACAGAGAATTTGAGCCGTTTGGGCCTACCACCCGGAGATCAAATCGCCCCGTTCGGTCAAAGGAGAAGGAGCTTGTTAGAGCCCTACTTCTAGCCGGGTCCGCGCTATCGGAAAAACACTCACTTTCCTCGATTTACACAACCGCCGTTTCGAATATTCGAAATTTCGGCAACTCTTAGATCTATACCAGATTTGAGTTACAAAAAATCATCTCGACTTTCTTAGTTCGCGCACAATGAACCGCCTCGCATGAGTCGGAGTAAAAACAGCCGCCACGGTGTTCTCCTGCTGTAGGCGCCGGAACTTCGTGTAGCCCAGCAGGGTTGTCAGACGTTTCGTGTTTCAAACCCCTAATCAGACAGCCCGGGGGCCGGGTACTCCTGGCGGGTGATGATCTGCACCCAGCTCAACGGGCTGAAGGGGTGGCCGGCAAAAAGTCCCGCGATCAGCACGAGCGCCGCCGTCGCCACCGGTGGGAATAGCAACCACCACGAGATTTCGAGTCGGCCAGAGTGGGGATGCTCATGCGGCCACGGGTGCCGCTGTGGCTTGAACCAGGCGCGGTAGAGGATGGGGAGGAAATACGCCGCGTTCAGAAGGCTGCTGGCGGCCAGAACGCCGAGCGCCCAATACTGTCCGGCCTCGGCCGCTCCCCAGCCGAGGTACCACTTACTCACAAAGCCCGCCAGCGGCGGCACGCCGATCATGCCGAGGGCGGCAATCGTGAACGAAGCCATCGTGCCGGGCAAACGGCGCCCCACCCCGTCAAGCTCGCTAATCTTGTGTACACCCAGCGCCTCTGCCGCGTTGCCCGCGGCGAAAAACATCGTAATTTTCATGATCCCCTGGTGGACGAGATGCACAAGACCGCCCATGGTTGCCATCGGCCCGAACAGGCTCACCCCGAGCGTGATGTAGGAAACCTGGCTCACCGTGGAAAAGGCGAGTCGTCGTTTGAAATCGTCCTGCGCGAGCGCGCGGAGGGATCCATAGAGGATGGTGATGGCCGCAAAGGCGGCGAGTGGCGTCAGCACGCCGAGGTCGCGCGCCAGTTCCGCGCCATAGACATCGTAGACCACGCGCACAATACCGAACGCGCCCGCCTTGACGACGGCCACCGCATGGAGCAGCGCGCTGACTGGCGCGGGCGCGACCATCGCGGTCGGCAACCATTTGTGCAGAGGAACGATGGCCGCCTTGACGCCGAGCCCGCCGACCAGTAGGGCAAAGATGGCGATTAGTTGGGGCCTGTGCGAGTCCCCGAGCGGGGCGAGCACGCCCGCGGCGCGAAAATCAAACGGTCCGGCGATTACATAGAGCCACAGCATGCCCGCCAGCATCGACGCGCTGCCGGCAAGGGTATACCGCAAATACATCGATCCCGCCCGCACGGCCTTCTCGGTGCCGCGATGCACCACCAGCGGGTAGGTCGTCAGCGTGAGCAGCTCATAGAACACGAAGAACGTGATCAGATTGCCGGCGAGCGAGATGCCCATCGTCGACGTCACGCAAAGTGAAAAATAGCCGAAAAAACGCCGCCGGTTCGGCGAACCTTCGAGGTAGCCGATCGCGTAAATCGTCGTCAGCAACCAAAGCCCCGCGGAGAGCGTTGAAAACAGGATCGTCATGCTGTCGGCGCGGAGCACAAAATCGAGCTGTGGCATGAACGGCCAGCGCGTTTCGAACAGGCGGCCCTGCGATAAGCCCCAGATCATGTAGCCCACGAGCGCCAGCTTCGCGACCGCGCCCAGCAGGTTCACGAACGTACGCGCGCGAATTCGGTCCTCCCCGAGCGCGAAAATGATCACTGCGGTGACCAATGAGGTCATCAGCACCAGCAGAGGCAGCAGGGAGTCGAAGGAGGTCATGGGTGTTCAGTTCTCCTGCCTTCCGCACGGCGATATCGAGGCGCGGCGCGTTTTCCATGCTCTGGAAAAAGGACCGGAAAATTTTCCATGGTCTGTAAAATTTTCACACAGGCTTTCCATGGCATGGAAGTTTCTTAAGCGCCGTCTTCCTTAGAAGGACTCCGTGAACCAGTTGGACGGAAAAGGCGCGCCGATGGCGGCGACGGCGAGGGGATACACCGAAGCGAGGCCGAGCGCCAGAGCGGTCAGCGCGAGGGCGAGCGCGGTGAATTCCAACCGCCGCGGGATCGGATGAAGCTCTGCGGCGCTCGCCGGCGGTTGGAAAAACATGAATTTCACCATGCGGAAGATGTAGGCGGCCGCGAGCAGGCCGCCGCCGATCATCAACGGCGCCCACCACCATTGGCCTGTGCGCACCGCAGCGACGAGCATCATCCATTTGGCGATGAAGCCTCCGCTGGGCGGCAGGGCCATGATCGAGACACCCGCCACCGCGAACGCGCTGGTGGCGACGGGCAGCTTTTCACCCAAACCGCGCAGCGAATTTTTGTCGTCGCGTCCGACCGCGTGGAGAATTGCGCCGGCGGCCATGAACATCGCGCCCTTGGCCGCCGCGTGCGAGAGGGCGTGGAAGATGCCGGCGATGTAGGCCTTGGACTGCCACGCGGCGTCGCCCGCACCGGGCATGGCGACCGGAAACAACAAGAAAAGGTAGCCGATTTGGGCGACGGTCGAGTAGGCCACCATCAGTTTCAGACGATCTTGCGTAAGCGCCTGGAGCGAGCCCCAGAGGACAGCCAACCCGCCGAGCACGCCGAGGAACGGGCCGATCGCAGCGAGCGCGCTGTCCGCAAACGAGCTGAACGAGGTGCGGAGCAGGATGTAAAAGGAGCCCTTCACGACGAGGCCGGAGAGCGCGGCGCTCACCGGCGCCGGCGCGCTCGAATGGGCGGGCGGCAGCCACAGATGAAGAGGAAACACCGCGGTTTTTGCGAGCAGGCCAACGACCATCAGCGCGAGCGCGGCCCGGCCCACCGGACCCACCCCCAGCCGCCCGTGCAGCAGGGTAAGGTCGAGTACTCCGTATTGGGAATAAATCAGGGCAACGCCCCCCATATAGACGAGCGACCCCATCATCGCGACGAACAGGTAGCGCGCCGCAGCGGTCAGCGCGAGCGGTCCGCCCTCCATCGCGACAAGGGCGACCGCAGACAGGCCGACCACCTCGAGCGTGACATAGAAATTGAACAAATCGGCTGTCAGGAAGAGCGCATTCAATCCCGTCCAGAGTACGAACCACAGCGGCCAGAAACAGCGACGCTCACGCGCGGTATGAAAATAGCCCGTCGCGTACACACTGATCGCTGCGCCGAGGACCGCGGTCATCGCGAGCATCAGCGCGGTGAGGCCGTCCGCATACAGATCAATTCCCAGTGGAGCGCCCCATCCGCCGAGATGGTGGCGTCCGGGACCGCCGCGTACGACCCCTGCGATGACGGCCGCGGAGGCGACAAAGGTGGCCGTCGCGCCGGCCAGCGAGGCCCGCACGCGCGCGCGATCCGGCAGGAGCGACGCGATCAGCGCCGTAAGAAGCGGCAGGAGGATCGGCGCAGCCAGCCACGCATCGTTGCGGAGGGTCTCGTTCATGGCCTCGCGTCCCGTTGCTCCGTTCGAGGGGAGGGGCGTTTGCCGGTCACGCTCTGCCTGTTCGCCGCAGTTCGCTCCTCAGGCTCCACGGCAAGCTCGGCGCGGCCGGTCACTTCCAGCACCCGACGAATCAACAGCAGCCCGAACGCGGTCGCGCTGACAGAGATCACGATGCCCGTGAGGACCATCGCGTGGGGCACGGGGTCCGGCGGCGCTTCCGGCCCGCGGTAGGCCACGGCGACAAAAATCAGAAACAAGCCGGCGCTCATCACATTCAGCGCGGTGATCTTCCTCAACAGATGCGGCCGGACGAGAACGCCATAGAGGCCCATGACCAGGAGAAACACCGCTGTGGACAGATAAAGCTGAGCAGTGCTCATCGTCCGGACGCCTCCCCGTCTATGGCCTTTGGCATCTCCCCGCCACGGCTGGATTCGGCCGGGTCCGCCGAGGCGGTCAAGCGATCGAAAAGCGCGAGGAGGATCAACGCGATTGACAGCGCGCTCGCGCTCTCAATCGCGAGAATGGCCCACTTGTCCGTAGCGGCCGGGAAATGCAGCAGCTCGCCGGTCAACGCCCACGACCATGCCGCCACACCGGCGAACACGGTCGTGCCCAGCGCGAGGCCCGCACTCAACGCCACGCCCGGCTGGACGGCAACTATTCCGCTCAACGAAGCGAGCACGAGGCCGGCCCCAAGAACCGATCCGGCCTGGAAGGCGCCACCGGGGCGAAAGCCCCCCGCCCATAGGATGTAGCCGGCGCTCATGACGAGCGCGGGCGCCAAAATCCTGATCAGACCGACCAGAGCGGCATGCGGCCTTCGGCGGCGGGCCGAGGGGCCGGAGGCGAGCGATAGGGCGCCCAGCGCCGCCAACCACAGCACCGTCATTTCCAGCAGCGTGTCATATCCGCGGAAATTGAGCAGAACCGCCGTCAACGGGTGTTCGACGCCGCTTTCGGGCATCCGCGCCATCAACGCCGCCGACAGATCGGGCGGCCGGGGTGGAATGGACCCTACGGCGTGAAGTAGTGCGGCCAACAGCGGGAGAAGTCCCAGCGCCAGGGCAATCCGGATGGGCAGGGGCGCGTAGGCGCGCGAGGCGGACATGTTAGCACTCCTCCTCGTCGCCGCGGTCCCGCAACGCGCGCACCGCACTGAACAACAGCGCTCCGGTGATCCCTGCCCCGAGGGCAGCCTCTGCCAGCGCGATATCCGGCGCGCGCAATCTCGCCCAGGCAAGCGCCATGACCAAGCCGAACACCACAAAGAACATGACGCCTTGGAAGAGGGTCCGGCTGAACAGCGCCCGCGCAGCCAGTCCGACCAGCAGCGCGCAAAGCAGCAAATCGAAAATCCAGGGAAACGTCATGGCTTTCTCCACGGCTTGATGCCGTTCCGCAGCGCGCCGCGGGCGATTAGCAGGCTGCAGGCCGACGCACTGATCAGCAGAAGGATCCAGATCAACAAGATTTTCGCCGCCACCACCCACGATTCGGATAGCAGAGCCAGGCCAGCTCCGGTTAGTCCGAAGCCGAGATTGTCCGCCTTCGTGAGCGCGTGGAGCCGCGTGTAAAAGTCCGGAAACCGGAGAAACCCAACGGTACCAGCGAAAAAGAAGAATCCGCCTACTGCCATGAGGGCTGCCGCGACCAGTTCAAGCGCTGTCATGGCTCCTCCTCGTCGCCGGCGGGGCGAGCCCAGATTCGCTGCGCATAACCGACGAGCGTCACAGCGGCCAGCAAGGCGCAGATAAGCGCCACGTCGCGCAAAGGCGGCTGCTGCTGCAGTTCGGCCAGCAGCAACAGGATTGCGGTGCCGGTTGTTCCAAAGATCTGGATGCCCAACATCCAGATCGGCTCCACGCGCCCACGGAACACGACCAAGAGCCCCGCGGCCAGATTGGCGAGGAGAAACAGGCAGAGGCCGTAGCCGAACGCCGTCATCGGGCGTCGCCCCCGGCGAGCGGTTCGCCGAACAAGTCCGCCACCCGGCGCTCAAGCCCTGCGGTCGCGTCGAGGAGCTCCTCTTCGGAACCGGAGATGGAATGCACAACAATGACGTCGCGGCGCAAATCCGCCGAAAGGGTGCCGGGCAACAGGCTGATCACATGCGTGAAGAAGAGCCGAGCGGTGGGGTGCTGGAGACGAGGCCGATACTCGATCAGCCGTGGGTCCAGTGGCATGTCAGGCCGCAGAGCAATGCGCGCAACGTCCCAGCCGCCTCGGATAGACTCTCGGAGGAAATACGGCACGAATCGCGCCAAGCCGGCTGGCCGCCACCGCCAGGCGCAAGGCGCCTGGGGAATGAGGGCCGCTATCGCGAGCGCGCCCGCGATGATGGCCGGCGCAAACCACCAGCCACTGAGCCGACCCTCGTCCAATATCCACCACAGCGCAGCAAAGATCGCTGTCCGCCGCAACCACGCTGCGGACGTGCTCGAACCTTGTGAGTTTAGCGCCCGATCGATCATGCGCGCTACACGTTAGGGCGGTGAACGGGATTGTCAACGATGACTGGCCGGGCATCCGGCACAGTCA
Source organism: Kiritimatiellia bacterium (assembly GCA_025054615.1). Lineage (NCBI taxonomy): Bacteria > Pseudomonadati > Kiritimatiellota > Kiritimatiellia > Kiritimatiellia bacterium. The sequence goes on along the minus strand of JANWZO010000002.1, from coordinate 147,739 downwards.
CACGCTCACGCGGCGTGGTCTCGGTCCGAGGGCAGGTGCACAAACAGCAGGCGAAGGCTGTTGAGGACCACGAGTAGCGTGCTGCCCTCGTGGCCGATGACTCCGACGGTCAGTGGAATCACCCCAGCAAAGGCCGCCATGGAGAGCAAGACCACGGAGCCCAGCGAGATCGCCAAATTTTGTTTGATGATGCGGTTGGCTGCCCGACTCAGTTCGTAGGCGACGGCAAACCGGTCGAGTCGGTCCTTCATCAGCACCACATCCGCCTGTTCGAGCGCGGCGTCGGCGCCGCGCATGCCCATGGCGACGCCCACGTAGGCCGCCGCAAGGCTGGGCGCGTCATTGACACCGTCGCCAATCATCGCAGGGCGTTCGCCACGTTCGGACCATTCGCGAATCCGCCGCACCTTGTCCTCGGGCGCGAGGCCCGCGTGGACCTCGCTGAGCCCCACCTCATCGGCCACCGCCCGGGCGGCCTCGGGGCGGTCGCCCGTCAACATGGCGACCGCGAGGCCATGCTGGCGGAGGCGTTCCAGGAGCGGTTTGCTGGCGCGTCGAATCTCATCCTGCAGCAGGAAGCGCGCCCGGATCTCGCCCCACTCGAAAAACGATTCCGTCATGCCGATGGGCGGTACCGGATAGGCGGAGGCCCAAGTCCCCATCAGACGGCGCTGCCCCAGTCGCGCCTCACGGCCTTCGATGACCCCCATCACGCCGCTGCCCGCTAGAGCTCGGAATCCGTCGACCGGCGGCAGCTCGAGTTGCGCATCGAGCGCGTGCCGATGAATGGCGGAGGAAACCGGGTGGTTCGCGTGGGAGGCCAGCGCGGCCGCGCCACGCAACGCCTCCCGCACGTCTGTTTTCCCACAGGGTTCAACGGACACCACCCGCAGGGTTCCGCTGGTGAGCGTACCGGTCTTGTCCATCGCGACGCGGCGGATGCTGGCAAGTTTCTCAAGCGCGGCCCCGCCGCGGAACAGGATGCCCCGCCGCGCCCCTGCGGCGATGCCCGCCAACACAGCGGAAGGAATCGAAATCGCCAGCGCGCAGGGCGAGGCGACCACCAGCAGGGTCATCGCCCGATAAAAGGCCTGTTGCCAGGGCAGCGCCGCTGCCCAGTGCCAAATCAGAAACATCGCGGTGCAAACAACCAGAACCGAGATGGTGTAGCCGCTGCCGAATCGGTCGGTAAACCGCTGGGCCGGCGCCTTGGATTCGCGCGCCTCCTGGATCATTCGGATGATTTTGGCCAGCGCGCTTTCAGCAGCCGGGCGGAGAACGCGGCAGTCCATCCGGCCCCACAAATTGATGGTTCCAGCAAACACCGTGTCGCCGGGCTCCTTGTCCACTGGCGTCGATTCGCCGGTGAGATTCGATTCATCGGCCGCTGAACGACCGTGGACCACCTGGGCATCCACCGGCACCACGTCGCCCGGCCGGATGGCAAGCAGCATTCCGGGCCGTAGGTCATCGACCGGAATCTCGCGCTCGGCGCCGTTTTCAAGGACCGTGGCGGTCTTCGGCGCCTCCTTGAAAAGGCTGCTGATCGCCCGCTCCGTCCGTTGCTGCGCGAGGTCCTCCAGCGCGCCGCTGATCGAAAAGAGGAAGAGCAGCACGCCTCCCTCCCACCAGTGGCCGATGGCCGCCGCTCCGGCGGCAACAGCGAGCATAAGGAAATGGATGTCGAGCACTCGCTTTCGCAGCAGTGCCAGGGTGTCGACCGCCGCGTCCCAGCCGCCGGCCACGTAGCCTGCTGCATAGAAGAGCCGCGCAAGCCATGCGCGATCCGGGTCGATCCGTTCCACCCACCAACCGGCCAATGTGCACAAGCCGCAGGCAACCGCCAGCGCCATCGGCAGCTTCCAGGGATGGGTGCCGATCGATTCGGTCGCGAGAGGTTGCACGCGGACCCAGGGAAACTGGCTCCATCGCCAGAATCTCGGCGCCGTGGCGCAAGATTCGCGCTCGATCAGCAAACCTCGGTCTGGGAGGTAAACCAGTCGGATGCCCTTTGGCGGCGCCGGGGGCGGTCCCAGACCACAACGCTCGCACGAGCCTTTCCATGGGGGCTGCGCGCAACGAGCAATCTGGTCCGGCTCCAGATCCCCGGCGATGGCCCGGACCTCGCTTTGCGCGGAGCCGCGTTCGGGACCCGGCAATCGCGCGATTGAGATTTTCTTCGCGCGGGCGTCGAGAAAGACCGCGCGAATATCCTCGCGCTCTGAAATTTTGTCCGCCAGTTGCCGGACGGGACAAATCCCTGCATTCACCATTTCATACCTATCGAAAATCGCCCGGGTTTGGAAAGTGCGCGGACGAAGAAAAAAGCCCCGTCGGGAGACGGGGCTTTTCGAACTGAGATGACGCGGAGCTTCTTACCAGCCGCGCTTGCCGCCGCGGCGGGGGCTGAATTCCGAGTGGCGGGGCCGATCCTCCTTCGGCCTGGCCTCGTTGACCGTCAAGGCCCGGCCTTCAAACGACCGACCGTGCAGCGCCGAAATGGCCTTTCGCGCGTCGGCCTCGGTCTGCATCTCGACGAACGCGAACCCGCGGGATTTGCCTGTGAATTTGTCGGTAATCAGGTGGCAGCTCGCCACCGCACCCTGTCCCGCGAACAATTGTTTTAGTTCCTCCTCGGTGGTTTGGAACGACAGATTCCCCACGTAGAGTTTTGTTGTCATGCTTCGTTTTCCTTCATTGCCGGCGAGAATCCCGTGATTGTCCCGAACTGTTCGGACGAAGAACCCTCACCGCTTCACGCGAAGCACGCGCAGGCCTGCCACATCACGCTGACAATCTCACAACGGACGGATCCTTTGTCTCACAGCCCCGCCCGTCTCACAACAAGAATCTGCAACTATTTTTGACGGTGGCCCGACCCGCGCCTCCCTTGCACTGGCCACGGTTGACGGGGGAACGGCGGTTTCCGATACTGCACCCATGAGCATCCCGGTCGAAATCCATGCACCCGGCGTCGACGTCGAAAAAATCATGGCCGAGATCGAGGAGGCGGTCTCGCGCAAGGCCGCCGAGGGCGCCTACGCCGATCCGCGTGTGGCTCGGGCGGAGCGATTCAACCTGGCCAACCTCCGCGGCGATGAGGAGTTCTTCGGCTTCTTTCTCCGCTCGCTCCGCGAGGCCGCCGCTGTCGACATCAACGACTTCGAAATCCGAGAACGGCGGGCCGCGCTGGCGCCTCTGCTTGTTGCGCTCAAAAAGCTGATCTGGAAACTGCTTAAATTCTACACCTATCGGCTCTGGTCCCAGCAGAACACCGTCAACGGCCTGCTGGTCACCGGGATTGAAAGTCTCGACGAACAATACCGCGAGCGGATCGCACGGCTTGAAGCGCGCATTGCCGAACTCGAGGCGCGGGTCGGGACCCGAGCGGCCCCATGACGGAAGCGCGACGCCTCGCCTTCCTCGCGCCGCGGTATTCAGAGAAAGGTACCATCGGCGGTGCCGAAACCCTTCTTCGCGCCCTCGCTGAGCGTTGCGCGCGGGCGGGCCGATCGGTCGACCTGCTAACCACCTGTGCAAGCGACCATTTCACATGGAAAAACGACCGCCCGGCCGGCGTAAAAACCGTCAACGGCGTAACTATCCACTTCTTCCCGGTCAATGAAGACCGCGATGTGGCGACATTCCTGCGAATCCAGGCGGCGATCGACAAGGGTGTCCCCCTCTCGCCCGAGGAGGAACGCCTGTGGATCACGAACAGCGTCAACAGCCGCGCGCTGATGGATCACTTGGCGGCGCATGCCTCCGGGTACGATCGAATCGTCGCCGGACCCTATCTGTTTGGAATTACGTGGTCGGCAGTCATGCGGTATGCGGACAAGGCGATCCTCGTCCCCTGCCTCCATGACGAGCCCTTTGCGTATCTCGGCATCATGAAAAAGATGTTCCTCGCCGCGCGCGGGATCATGTTCAATTCCGCGCCGGAGCGGGCGCTTGCCGCGCGCCTTTACGGCATTGACCTCGCCAAAACCTCGGTGGTCGGCATGGGACTGGATCCCTTCGACAGCGACCCACGCGCCACGGCGGAAACACTGGGAATTCGCGCGCCCTACGCCATGTATTCCGGCCGCCGAGAACCATTGAAGGGAACGCCCCTGCTCTGTGAATACCTCAACGTGTTCCGCGAGCGAACCGGCATCAACCTGCACCTTGTCCTCACCGGAAGCGGGCCGATCGACGCGCCCGAATCGCTCCGCCCCGTGATCCACGATCTCGGTTTTGTCTCGGAGAAGGAGAAACACGACGCGATGGCGGGCGCGGCGGTCTTCATCCACCCATCAGTCAACGAAAGCTTCGGGATCGTCCTGCTGGAGGCGTGGCTGGCCGGCACGCCCGCGCTGGTCCACGCGCGGAGCGAGGTGCTTCGGGATCACGTCCGCCGCTCGAATGGCGGCCTGTGGTTCAAACACTACGCTCACTTCGAAGAGGCCCTCTCCCGCCTGCTGGCCGACGAACCTCTCCGACGCGCGCTCGGAGAAGCCGGCCGCGCTTATGTCCTGCGGGAATACAGTTGGGCTGCCGTCGAACGCCGCCTGTTCGAGGCGCTGGACCGACCCTGACCCGCCCGCATGCGCGGCATCCACCAGATTACAGCGGGATACGCCAACGGCGACGCCATCAGCAACGAGGCGCGCGTGCTGCGGGCGATGTTCCGTTCCTGGGGCGCGCCATCCGACATCTTCTGCGAGACCCGGCGCACCCTCCCCGAGTTACGCCGCGACGCGCGCGACCTCGCCGAGCTCCGGTCCGCTGTTCAACCCGGCGATACAGTCATCCTCCACCTGTCCATCGGCTCGCCTGCGAATGAGGCCTTCGCACAACTAGCCTGCCGAAAAGTAATCCTTTACCACAACATCACCCCGCCGGATTTTTTTCGAGGCATCCAGCCCGAGATCGAGTCGCACCTGAAGCGCGGGCTGGAACAGATTCGCGCCCTCCGGAATGCAGCCGACATCAACCTTGCAGTCAGCGCCTTCAACGCGCGCGAGCTGGAGGCGATGGGCTACCGCGACGTCCGCGTGATGCCGATGCGATTGGACCGCGCTCAGTGGGAGGGACCCGCGGACCCCTCCGTCCTCCGCCGTTTTCGGGATGGCAGGACCAACGTACTGTTTGTCGGACGCGGCGCCCCGAACAAACGGATCGAGGATCTGCTACTCGCACATTTTTTTGTCCAGAACTACGTCGACCCCGACGCTCGGCTGATCCACGCCGGTTCCTTCGCCGGACTCGAGCGGTATCATGCCCTGCTGCTTGCGCGGCTCGCCGAACTCCAGTTGCGCAACGTGGTCTTCGCCGGCTCTATCCCGGCCGCCGCCCTGCGCGCATACTACCAGTCGGCGACGGTCTTCCTGTGCCTCAGCGAACACGAGGGGTTTTGCATCCCGCTCATCGAAGCGATGGCGCATGGCATCCCTGTAATCGCCTACGCCGCAGCCGCTGTCCCCGAAACCATGGACGGGGCCGGCATCCTCCTCCGCGAAAAACGATACGAGGTTCTCGCCGAACTCATCGGCCGGATCGCCCGCGACTCCCGCCTCCGGCAGGCGATCGTCGAAGGCCAGAACCAACGGCTTGCGCGTTATCTCGGCCAGGACTTTGAGGGCCGCTGGCGTTCGATTCTCGCGGCGTGACCGGTGCGAAACCGACCGTACGGCGCCCAGGTGTCGCTTCCAAAGGATCCGCACGTTCCAAATCTTGACCTCCCCGATGTTGCAAAACGACGGCGCGATGGATTACCAAAGCGGCATGACTGAATCGACCGGGTTGAATCCTGAACGATGGGTGGATGAGCACGCGGATTTCCTTTACCGGTACGCCCTGACCCGAGTGCGCGACCACAGCCTCGCGGAGGACCTCGTTCAGGAAACCTTCCTCGCCGCCATGAAATCCGCACCGCGCTTTCGCGAGGGACTTTCGGAGCGCGCCTGGCTGATGGGCATATTGAAACACAAGGTGGTTGACCACATCCGCCGCGCCGTACGGGAAACCATCGTGGACCAAACCGAAGTGCTGGAGCTGGAAAAAAGCAAACTTTTCCAGTGGGCCGGCATCCCGACTCTGCGACCGGAAAAATGGCACGTCAACCCCCGGCGCGCCTTCGAGCAGAAAGAGTTTTGGGCGGTATTCCAGGAATGCCTCATGAAGCTCAAGCCCCGCGAGCACCTCGCATTCACCCTCCGCGAGCTGGAAGACCAGGACACGGACACCATCTGTAAGGAGCTGAAAATCACCCCGAATCATCTCTGGGTTATGTTGCATCGAGCAAGAAATTCACTGAAGGCGTGTATCGAAGCCAAGTGGACCCGAAGAAATCAGGGCTCTCGCTAACATGTGGCGCTGCAAACAGGTTGCTGATGCGCTTGCGCGATACCACTATTGGGAATTGCCGTGGGCGAAAAGGGTCGGGCTCAAACTGCACGTCGCCCTCTGTATCATTTGCGGCCGCTTCCATCGCGACGTGATGATGATGCAGGATGCGGCCCGCCATTTTCACCATCATGAGCAGGACGATGATCCCGCCCTGCGGATCCCAATGCCGGAAGAGGCCAAGCGTCGCCTGAAAGAAAAGATCCGCAATCCATCCGATCCGTCGCTGCAATCCTGACTGCGCTTCGAGCTCTAAAACTGGACGATCCGCCCGCAATCTGCCCCATGTCGATTTGCCCGTCCGGTTTTCCTTCGAAAGCGTTTATCCTGGCCGCGGGCTTTGGTACTCGGCTCCTGCCCCTGACGCGGACTCTCCCCAAACCTCTCATCCCGGTCCTACAGACGCCCAACCTCGAGCGGCTGCTCGCCATGCTGCGGAGATGGGGCGTTCGGGATGTTCTCATCAACCTCCACCATCGTGCGGACCGCCTCTTCGAGCATGTCCGCGCGCGCAAACCGGACGGGTTGCGTATCGCGCTCTCGTTCGAGCCGGTAATTCTTGGTACCGGCGGGGCGCTGCGCCGGGCCGAGTGGTGGTTTGCCGGCAACGAACCGGTCTGGGTCCTCAACGGCGATGTTGTGATGGAACTCGACCCCGCACCACTCTGCGCGGCATATGATCCCGCGCGCACCATCGCCGTGGCGTGGGTCCACGGCGCGCTGGGCCCTCGAACGGTCGAGGTCCGCGAAGGCCGGATCGTGAACTTTGCGTCCACCGCTCCAGGCTCGCCCGGCACCTTTACGTTCTGCGGCGTCCAGCTCGTCAATCCCCGCCTGCTCGATCGCGCAAAGGGCTATCTCGCCGCGGATGAACGGTTCGAATCGATCATTTCCGCCTATCAGCGCGCGCAAGCCGACGGCTGGACGGTGGCGGCGGTGGAGTCGCCCGGCTCATTCTGGGCGGACATTGGCACTCCCCAGCAATGGATCGCCTGCACCCGCGCCCTACACGGTGACTCGGATTTCGTGGACGCGCACCCCACGGCGCGCATCCATCCGCGCGCGATCGTCCGAAACGCGATTATCGGACCCGACGCGATTCTGGGGCCCAGCGCCCGTGTCGAGGGCGCGATTGTCGCCGCCCGCGCGCGTGTGGATGTAGCCGTCCCCCGCATGGCTCTGCCCGCGGCGGACGCATTCGATCCCCCCGCGCTTCACGCGATCCAGTCCCTCGGCTGGGATCCATCGACGGTCACGGCGCTGCCGCTCTCCCCGAGGGGCTCGGCGCGCTCATTCACACGCCTCGCCCGCGGCCGTGAAACAGCGATTCTCGTGCAGTACGACCCGGCCCGAATCGAAAACACCTATCACGCCCGGCACACCCGCTTTTTGCGTGCCCTCCGAATTCCCGTCCCGCGTGTGCTCGTGGATCGGCCCGCCGATTGCATCGCGGTGTTTGAAGACCTCGGCGATTGTTCTCTGCTGGACTGGCAACGCGGACGTCCGCCGTCCGAGGTGGCCGGGATGTACCAGCGCATACTGCGAATTGCGGAGAGATTTCATCGGCGCGGCGCGGCCGCCGCGCGGGAGCGAGGCATTCCGCTGATGCCGGCTTTCCGGCCGCGACTGTATCGCTGGGAGCGCGAATATTTCGCCGAGGAGATGCTCCGAAAACGGGAGAGACTCCCGCCGGAACGGATCGCGGAAATCCTGCGCGAACTCGCCGGCATCGCCCGGCGCCTCCAGCGCGCATCTTCTGTGTTGGTCCACCGGGACCTGCAATCCAGCAACATCCTAATTCGCGACGGCGCCCCTTGGCTGATCGACTACCAGGGTATGCGGTTCGGACCCGCGGCCTACGACGTCGCCTCTCTGCTGTGCGACCCGTACGTCGAGCTACCGGAGGCGCTCATCGGGGAGCTGCTCGAAGACTACGCCCGCCGCAGCCAGGAACCGGAACAGGTGCGCGAGCTGTTCTGGCACGCCGCGATTCAACGCCTCGCTCAGGCGCTTGGCGCCTTTGCGAAACTCGGATCACAGCCCGATACGCGGGAATTCGCCGCGCACATCCCCGCGGCAAAACGCATGATGCTTCGCGCCATCCGCCACGCCGGCGGGTTTCCCGCGCTGCGCGCGTGGTGCGAGACGTAATGCAGAGCGCTCATTCCGGCAGGCCGGTCAACAGCGGCGCCATTGGGGGCAGACCGTTGACGGGCAGCCGAATGTCCTGCCGGAAATACCCCCTGCCCTTGTGATAGCCCCAATCCTCGGCGCGTCCCGAGAAGGTCTTGCTGCCGAACCACACGAATGCGTTCGGCACACTGCCGATAAACGGCGCATCCGGCGTGCCCCGGAGCAGGTCGCGGTTCAGCATCGGCTGCCAGGCCGTCGTATCCCCCTCCAACTGGTTCCACGCGCCGGACACGCGCCGGGCACGCTTGGTTTCCAGTCCAGATCCGGTAAAGCCCGTATGCGTGCGTAGCCCGAACTGGACCCACGGCTCCTGGCGCACCATCGTCGCGTCCACGCAAACCACGGCCGTGTCGCCCGTCAGCTCCACCCCCGCCACCTGCCAGGCGATCGGATGATCGGTCCGCGCCACGAGCCGCCCGTTGAACCAAAGCTGGGCCTGCGCGTTGGCATTGATGCCGACGAGCGCGCGGTTCGTCGCGGCGTAAAACCAGGCCAGCAGCTCGGCCTGCCGCTTCGCTTCCTCGCCCTGTTCGCCCGCAAGAAACGGGCCCAACACATCGTCCGCCACCGATTCGCCCATCAGGCGCCGATACTCGAGATCGCGCAGCGCGTAGACCCCGCGGTCCAGCGCGTCCGGAAACCGCTCCAAATATTCGGCGATCAGCGCGCGGGCGCGCGATAGGTTGTTCATCCGCTCCAATTCCGTAAGCTGCAGCATCAGGTTCGCCCATTCGAACCGGTTCGGGACTGCGCGGCGGTCCTCTCGCCGCGCTGGAACCGGCTGTACGGCCGCGGGCTCGTCAAGATAGGCAAACGCCACGCTCTGAAACCACGCGCGGCTGACATTCTGGTCGCCGCGCTCAATCACCATCCGCAACGACGTCGAAAAGCGGACCGGATCAACCAACTGATGCCGGTACTGCGCGACGCGGAACGGCGCGCGGTCGAAGATCCCGTGAAACGCAGAAAACGCCGCGCAGCGGTAGTACCATCCGCCGTTGAAGTAATCTTCGAGCCCGGTACCGCGCCAGGAAGGTCTAGGCTCATCATCCACAAAAATCGACTCGTCCCCCTCCAGCAGCCACCAGGAATCGTCCTGCGGCGTTCCCTGCGCGCCGGTCACGCCGAGAAACGCCCCCGCGAACAATCCTGACCCGGCGAACGACGCGATTGTGTGCGGCAGCCCGGCATCGGGGCCGGTCCGCCGCCACTCCGCATGGAAATATCGCGGCTTTACGCCAGGCGGCAACGGCTGCGGCTCGGCGCGGAAGCCGGCCCGGATCACGCGGTCCGCGCCGTTGAACACGCTGATCGAGGCGGATCCCGTAAAGGCCAGGGGAAATCCGCAGCGGAAGGCATCGGGCCCCGCGCCGATCAGCAAAGCTCCGTAGTCGCGACGCCGCCACGCGCACCCAAAAAAGTCGCCCACCGGCGACTCGACGCTGGGCGCGGAGCGGCCGTCGTATCGAATCCGCAATACCGCGTCCTGCAGAAGCGCCTCGCGCTCGGCCTGAGTCCACCCGCTATCCTCCGCCGGTCGAATGTCCAGAAACCATTCCTGCGCCAGCGCCGGACCCTGCAGCGCGGCCACCTCCACCTCCTGCCCCGGGTCAACGCGGACCCACGTGAGCTCTCCATCCGGCGCCGGCCATTCCACTGCGCGCCTCCACTCAGCGGCCACCTGCGCCCACGCAGCGCGATCCTCCTCGGAAAGCGCGCGCGGGAAGGTTTCCACCCTCGTCCCTTTAGGCAGGTCTTCCACATTGAGTTGAAAGAAAATGCGGCGCGGTCCCCAAAACGGATGCGTATTTGGCGCCTGCGTCTCGATCCGGAGCGAACGCTGATAGGTCAGCGGCACATAGCTGAACCAGCACAAATTCAAGTACATCGCCAGCGGAGGCTGGAACGGGAACTGCCCGCCGAACACGGAATCCACATCGCCCTCGATCCGCGGCGTTTTCTCACCGTCGAAATAAAAACGATACCGGTGGCCCGGGTCGGCTCCCGTTGTCCAAAACCGCCGCACGACGCCCGGCCCTCTAAGCTCGGCGATGGTGACCCATCCCGGTTCGGTGCCCGGCCCGGCGAATTGATTGAAATCGTCATTGCCGCCGCGCGGGTCGGCGGTGGAAATCAGTCGCGTTCCTCCTGCATCGCCCAGCGCAAGCCGGAGCACATTGGTCGTATCGGCCAGGAACTCGCGCCAGGGCCGCTCCGGGGCCGCCGCGCGCGGCCCGCAGCTCGACACCGACAGGGCTGCCGCCAGCGCCAACGCCAGACGCACCACAGCCGAGCTCAGGTCCACTCCGCGAAATTTACAGAGCATGGAAAGCCTCCTCATGCATGTTTCCATACGATGGAAATTTTTTCGGCGAAATTTCCATGGCATGGAAATTTTTCCCGCGAATTTTCCATGGCATGGAAAATTTTTTGGCCGATTTTCCATGGCATGGAAAATTTTTCCGCGAATTTTCCATGCGATGGAAATTCGGCGCGGCGCCTCCGCCGCGAACGCGATGGTTTTCCCTCGCGAACGGGTCGCTCAAGGGCTGGCGAGATCGGGTCAGCGAGCATGGAACCGTTCGGGGTGAGCGGCCATCCAGCGTTCGAGCGTTTGGAGGCCGTCGGGTGTGCCCATGTCGAGCAGCGGCGGGTCGACGGGGCGCGCGCGGAGACGGCCGGCGGCGGACAGCGTGGGAAAAAAGTCGGTTTCCATTGAGAAGGGAACCCCGGCTGGGCGAGCTTCGAGGGCGGCGCGCCGGAGCCGGTAGACGCCGCCGTTGACCCAGCCGGCGGGGCGGTCGGCTTTTTCGAGGAAAGCGAGGATCCGGCGGGTCGCGGGATCGAATTCGACCGTTCCATAACGGCCGGGGGCGTCGATTCGGGTGATCGCGATTTCGCCGTCGAGGTCTGGTGACAGGGGCTCGCGGAGCCAGGCGGCGAGCTCGAGGGCGGGGAGAAAGCTATCGCCGTTGAGCGCGAGGATTTCATCGCCCGGGACGTGGTCTAACGCGAAACGGAGCCCGCCGCCTGTGCCGAGCGGCGTTTCCTCGCACGATACGGAGAGGCCGTCGCCCAGGCGAGAAGCGGCCCAGTCGAGGATCTGCTGAGCGCGGTAGCCGGCGGCCAGATGAATGCGCGTGACGCCTTGCGCGAGAAGCCAGCCGATCATCCATTCAAGAAACGGGCGGCCGCGAACCGGGACCAAGGCCTTGGGGCGGTCCGGGTAGAGCGCGCGGAGCCGGGTCCCAAGCCCACCGACGAGGAGGATCGCGGGAAGCATGGGCGGACTATATCTGCGGAGGCGGCGCGGCGAAAGGGGAGAAAGGAAAGGCGCTCAGCCCAGCGACCTTACCACTGGGGGATCCGTTCGCCCCGAATGAGGTCGTCGAACGTCTCTCGAGCGCGGATAAGCTCGGCGCGGCCGCCTTCGACCATGACTTCGGCGGCGCGGGGGCGGCTGTTGTAGTTGGATGACATGGAGAAGGCGTAGGCTCCAGCACCACGAATGGCGAGGAGATCGCCCTCCTCCACGGCGGGCAGCTCGCGGTCCAGCGCGAAGAAATCGCCCGATTCGCAAACGGGCCCGACGACATCGCCGAAGACCGTTCCACCGGCCTGGCGTACAGCTTCGATGTGATGGTAGGCCTGATAAAGTGGAGGGCGGATCAGGTCGTTCATCGCGGCGTCGACGATGATGAATTTTTTGGAGGGGCCGTTTTTGACGTACTGCACTCGGGTGACGAGTAGGCCCGCGTTGCCGACGAGGAACCGGCCCGGCTCCATCATGATTTGCAGGCCGAGCGGGGCGAGAGTGGGCGCGACGGCGGCGGCGTAGGCTTCTGGGGTCAGAGGGACCTGGTCGGACCGATACTGGATGCCAATGCCGCCGCCGATGTCGAGCAGGCGAAAGGTGGGATAGCGCGCCTTGAGTTCGGCGCAGAGTTCGGCGGCCTTTCGCGCGGCTTCGGCAAACGGCTCGGAGCTCAGGATTTGCGAGCCGATGTGCATGTGAAGTCCTGCTATTTCGAGGCCGGGCAAATGCGCGGCGCGCTCGTAGAGGGCGCGCGCGCGAAGCAGGTCGACGCCGAATTTGTTCTCTTTTTTGCCCGTACTGATGTAGGTGTGGGTGCGGGGGTCGACATCCGGATTGACGCGGATGGCGATGCGTGCGGTGGCGCCCATCCGCGCGGCGCGCGCTGAGATGCGGTCCAATTCCGGTTCTGATTCGACGGTGAACAGGAGGATCCCCTCGCGAAGGGCGGCATCGATTTCGTCAGCGGTTTTGCCGACGCCGGCGAAGGAAATTTTTTCCGGCGGTATGCCGGCTCGTCGCGCACGGAAGAGTTCGCCCGCGGAGACGATGTCGGCGCCGGCTCCCTCCTGGGCGAGCGTGGCAATGACCGCGAGGTTGGAGTTGGTCTTGACCGCGTAGCAGATCAACGGGTTGAGCGGGGCGAGGGCGCGGCGGAGGGCGCGGAAGTTTTCGCGGATGGCGGAGCGGCTGTAGATGAACAGCGGAGTGCCATAGTCGCGGGCAAGTGCCGCAACGGGGATTTCATCCGCATGCAATTCGCCATTCTGGTATTCAAAGGGATTCATCGGCCTTGTTCACGAGGTTCGCCGCGCCCGGCGGGCGTTTACACGGCGGTTGGTTTTGTTTCAGATCATGTTGGATCGGCGTTGGATATGCCAATTTTTCGGTTTGGGTCAAGAAATGGCAAAAAATTTTTTATAATTACCTTTACGGTAGAACTGAAGCTGGTGTAGCGTTTTACTAAACAAATTAAGTCGGAGCAGACATGATCGATTCTCGGTTGGCAGCAAAGTATACATGGGCAGGTATCATCATTTTTGTCGGTCTGGTTGCCGGAGCGGCGGCCAATCCGAATGTGCATGTCACCCGCTTTTGGCACAATCATCAGCCCTTGTACTGGCCGGACTGGAACCGGAACGGATCTCAGACGAATCGTGGGCAGTATGCATGGGACTCGATCGTGCTGAAGCCGACCCAGAATTTCAATGGTCTGAGCACCAAGCAACATCCGGAAAACAATCTCACGGATATATTCGGCCTGGACGACCGCCGGAACGCCTATCAGAACCGGCCGCGCGATTCGCTCGCCACGTTCAGCAGCCAGGGCGGGTTCGCGCTGAGTTACTCGGGGTCGCTGATTGACAACGTTCGCCAACTGGGCGCGGGGGGCCATCTCGGCTACAGCAGTGGCTGGTGGAACGGGAATCGCGAGGCGCGGACGTGGCTGACTCCGTCGGGGTCGAGGCGGCTGGACCTGGTGGGGTTCACCTACCACCATTCGCTGGCGCCGCTGCTGCCCAAGCCGGTGTTGCGCAAGGAAATCCAGATATTCAAGCAGGCTTGGTGGAAGGCGTGGAATGGGAACCCAAATCTCAGTGACCACTCGAAGGGTTTTTTCCCGACGGAGATGGCGTTTTCGCGGCACCTGGTGGATGTGTTGGTCGACGAGGGCTACGAGTGGGTGATCGTGGCGAGCCACCACTTGAGCCGCACGTGCCCGACATATTTCAACGTCGTGAACCCGACGGGGACATGGAACATTTATTCCAGTCCCCCGAACCGTGCCGACCTTCTGGGTCCTTCGCCGACGACAGGATGGTGGTATTCCGAGCCGAACCCGGGGAACGCGGCATGGAATGTCGCGCCGTATGCCTACCAACTCCACCGCGTGCAATACATAAATCCGGAAACCGGCGCGCAGAAGACGATGATCATGGTGCCGTCGGATGACGTCCTGAGTTACCGCTATGGGTACGCGAACGAGGGGATCGGCAAGATTGGCGCGTTCATCTCGCCATTCGCCACGAATTCGGCCCGGCCCGTGATCGTGATGCCGGCGACGGACGGCGACAATGCGTGGGGCGGCGGCTACTCGTCCTGGATGGAGGCGACGCCGCAGTTTTTCAACGACAGCGCGGCGGCGGGCTACAAGCGGACCACGCCACAGGATTTCGTGAACCAATTCGGCGCGGCAGCGCCAATCGTTCACATCGAGGACGGCGCGTGGATCTTTCCCGAAATGGATTATGGCTCACCCTATTTCCTCAAATGGATCGAGCCGCCGCTGCTGGGAACCGGCGCGACGAATCGCTTTGCAAACACCGGCACGGATTTCGAAACGCCGGGCTTCTCGCTCAAGTTTTTCAGCTATGCGCCGCTGATGGCCGGCGCGAACTGGGTGGAAACCGCCGAGCAGATTCACAAGCAGCTCTACGGCGCCAACTCTGTCCAAGCGTGGAAGATTCAGGCGCCCTACGACTGGGACGGGACCTGGACCGGCGCAAACGTCGCCGAGCTCGGTTGGCACATTTACCTCAAGGGTCTGGATTCCGGCTTCAATTACTATGGCGGCCTTGGGAATGACGACGAGGTGAAACCGGGCCTGGCGACGAAGAACGCGATTCAGATGGTCAAGCCGTTCGTCGACGCGAACATTAATTTGGATCAGACGCCGCCGACCGTGCTGAAGCCTCAGCGCTTTCCATGGAATCCCGGCGGCTGGACGTTTGGATGGTTCAACCGGTTCGGCTCAGGGACGAATTTGAACTTCCTCAAGAAGATGTCGACCTCGGAGTTCTATATCTGGACGCACGCGTATGACGTGAGCGGGATCACCAGCATCGTCGTCAAGGTGCGCAAGGATCATGACGGCACCAATTCGATGGCGACAACCCATAACGAAACCTATGCCGGCGGGCCAGATGTCGGTTCGTGGCACACGATTCCGATGACGAAACGTGAACTGCCGAAGACCCGCTCAGCGCTCAACGCGCGCGCCGCCAACAGCGAGATCGATTATGTCGTGTTTGACCCGGCCTACTGGCCGTCCCCTATTATCGCGGACTACTATTTCGTGCGCATCACCGACGCCAACGTGCCGGGTTTCCGCGGCAAGCTTCTCGATTACTACATCGAGGCGATTGACGGGCGCGGCAATGTCCACAGGTCGGAAATCCAGCACGTGTTCGTCGAGGACGATGGGGCTGGCGCTCCCGCGGCACCCGAAGTTTCCTTTTCCGCCGATCCGCGAGATTGTGCACCACTCACGGTGACGTATCGCGCAAATGAAGGCCCGCTCAGCAATGTGGCGCCGGTGATCCTTTGGAGCCGCTTCTCAAACAGCGGTCCGTTCACCTCCGTGACGATGACGACGTCCGGCGGCACGTCCACCTACACCTTCGCCACCGTGCCGGACAACGCCCCCGTTTTGCAGATCTATTTTCAGAACAGCTCCGGCACGCTGACAGACAACAACAACGGGGCGAACTACTCTACCTCGATTCGCGACTGTGAGGCGCCGACCGGCCCGTCGACGGTTGTCTTCTCGAATGCGCCGGCGTGCCAGCCGGTGACGATCTCCTATTACCCGAATGCCGGTCCACTCCAAACTGCGACGCAGGTGTTTCTGCACCTCGGCTACAATCAATGGAGCACCGTCATCCAGAGCCAGGCGATGACCAAGATCACCAACAACCTCTGGCGCATCACGGTCACGCCACCGGCGAGCCGGACAAACATTAACATGGTGTTCCATAACGGCCTCGGCGTCTGGGACAACAACAACGGGCAGGATTGGCACTTCGCGCTGAATCCCTGCAACCCGCCGACCATCCCCAACGGCCTGGTGATCACAAATCCTCCGGCCACCACGACTGTCAGTTACGACGTCACCGTGTTCACCGTGCAGGGTACGGCGGGGCCGGATCTGCAAGGGTTTCTCCGCTGGAGCAACAGCCTGAATGGCGCGACTGGTCTTTTCTCGCACGCGTCGCAATGGTCGATTGCGAATGTCCCGCTAGCCGTGGGGACGAACCTCATCACCGTCACGGGCACCAATTCCGGCTTTTCGTTGACGACGAACGCGGCTGACCGCGGAGCAAATGCGGCCTACCAAGACGGATGGCAGGCCGGCGACAATGGCGGTTCCGGATTCGGGCCATGGTCCTTCCACAACAGCTCATCGGATCCGAACCGCAATGGCCAATTCATGGCCACCAGCGCGGCGGTCAACATCGGCACGCCCGCCTGGGGTCTCTATGCCAACAACGGCCATGTGGCCGACGTCCGTCGGCCGCTGCCGGTGCCGCTCTCCGCGGGCCAGACGCTGCATGTGAAAATGGACAACGGGTTCATCAACAACGGTGGCGGGGTTGGAATCGCTCTGTGGAACGCCCAGAGCAATCTGTTGTGGGAGTTTTATTTCAACGGCGGTGACCAAAACTACAGTATTTCCGGCGGTTCTACCGACGTCGGCTGGACATCCGGCGGTATCGACATCGAACTGACGCTGACCGGCCCGACGAGTTGGGTCGCGCGGATCACGCCGCTCGGCGGCTCCACGCGCACGAATATCGGCCATTTCGTCCCCCAGGCAAACATGACGGCCGCCCTTTTCCGCGCATGGAACTATAACGCAGGCTCCGGCTCGGATTACGACTTCTTCCTCAACGACCTCCGCATTACTTCCCCCGGCTCTGGAAGCGGGTCGAGCACGAGTGCCACGGTGGCGATCATTCGGCTGCCTGGAATTTCCGATGCGGATGGCGACGGGCTCTCCGATGCATGGGAGACCGCGCACTTTGGGTGCGCAACCTGCGCAGTCTCCAATGCCGACTCTGACGGCGACGGCGCAAGCAACCTTGAGGAATTCATCGCCGACACAGTGCCGACGAATTCGCTCTCGGTCTGGATCCCGGTCATTCCTGCCATCGCCGGAACCAGTGAAATGCAGATCTGGGTGCCTAGCCCGACGACAAACAGCCGCATCTACGAGGTCTGGTGGTCGACCAATTTGCTCAACGACCAATGGGTGCCGATGGGCTTCCACGCGTCCGGCCAGCCGAATGGCTCGAGTTTCCCCTTTACGGTGACCAACACTCAACCGATGCGCGTATACCGCATTGGGGTTCGGCTGCCCTGACATTCGCTTTACGCTATTCGCCGGCGGGCCCCTTGCCAGCCTCCAGAGGCTGGTCCGAGCAAGCGGGATCTCGGATCCCTTGACTTAGGGCTCTGCGAAAGTACGTTTGCCGCGGACATGAAAAATCGATTCCTGGCCGCGGTGGCGGCAACTGTCATGGTCGGGTGCACTCGGGAAAACGACCTGCAGCCGCGGCGATATCGCGAAATCTTCGTCGAAGCCCCAACCCGCACTGAACGCCTCGCGGACGTGGCGGCGATGGCTCGCGCACAACCGACCGAGTCCGCGGCGCCATCCCCTGCGGACCGCGACGCGCCGGGCGCCCCGACTGTTGCTGCCGCTCCTGTCGCAGTCCGATGGACCTCTCCCGAAGGATGGGTAGAGAAACCGGGTCACCCGATGCGTCTGATGACCTTTGCGGTCGGTGCGAACGGCGCGGAGTGCACGCTCACCGCATTTCCAGGTCCCGTTGGTGGATTGGAGGGCAATCTCGCGCGCTGGGCCGGCCAGATCAATGTATCGATCCCGGCCGACGAACTTGCCCGCTTCGCGCGCTCACCTCAAACATTTGAGACGGAAGGTGGGTTCCCCTGCCTGGTCTATGACTTCGCGGCGGTCGCGCCGGAGGCGGATCCCTCGATGCTCGCCGCGATTCTGCCTGCGGATACGCACACGATTTTCGTAAAACTGACGGCGCCTCGCGCGCTGATCGCGGAACAGAAGGAGGCGTTTCTCGCCCTCTGCCGCTCATTGAGGCCATGAAGGGCTCCTCCCTATCCCTGCGCAGCGGCCTCTCCCTGGAGTGGCTCGGCTCGGCGAAAATCACCGTCTACGGGCTTTCCGTGTTGATGGTGCTCACATTCTGGGGAACGCTCTATCAGGTCGAACACGGTCTGTATCAGGCGAAGTCGCGTTTCTTTGATTCATGGATCGTCTGGATCGGGGGCCTGATCCCCTTTCCCGGCACGCAACTGGTGTTGACCATCCTCGCGGTCAATCTGGTCGTCTATCTCGCGAGGCTCCTTGCGCAACGCGCGATGCCGTTCGGCCTTTTGCTCACGCACCTCGGCCTGCTTCTGCTTCTACTGGGCGGCGCGGTGACGCGTTGGTTTGCCTCCGAATCGCAACTGACGCTCAAGGAGGGCGAGGCCAGCAGCGCTGCCGCGTCCTACCAGCATTGGGAGCTTGCCGTCTGGTCGAGCGATGGCATCGCCCGCGACGTGGTCGCCTATCTGGCGGACGGGCTAAAGCCCGGCGACGTCCGCCGCTTCGAGGAGGCAGGCCTTACGATCGAGGTCGAGGAATATCATCGGAACGCCCGCGCCTTCCAGTCGACCGCGCCTATCGCCAATCCACCGTTGAGTCGTCAGGGGATCACCTCCCTTCGACCCGCGCGACCGGCTAGGGAACCGGGCGAAAATATCGCGGGGGCAATCCTTAGGATTCGCCCGGATGACGCGCCGGAGGTGCGGGCCATTCTATTTGGCGAGGATGAAGTCCCACGCGCGTTCGAGCGCAACGGAACGGCGTTTCGGGTCGGCCTTCGTCGGGCGCGAGAGCCCTTGCCCTTCGTCGTGCGACTGATCGATTTCCGCCGTGAAATGCATCCGGGCACCGAGATGGCTCGACACTTCTCGAGCTTCGTTTCGGTTTCCGCAGAAGGGGTCGAACGAAATGTGCTCATTGCGATGAACAAGCCTTTGCGCGAGCGGGGTTACACCCTCTACCAGGCTTCCTACCGCGAGGAGTCGGATGGCACCCAATGGTCCACGTTTGCGGTCACGTATAACGTCGGCCGATTGATTCCCTACGTGTCAACCGTCGTCATTGTGGCGGGGTTGGCCTGGCATTTTGTCGCGATGATGGTACAGCAGGTCCGAAAGAGCCATGCGTAACATGACCCAAATCGCTCATTTCGCCCGCGTGGTGGGAGCGGCCTCCGTTCTGCTCGCTCTTGCGGCGGCCCCGGCAGGCGCGCAGGTGTCCGACTATGACGCCTTTTCTCGGATCCCTGTACAGGACGGCGGCCGCATCATGCCGATGGACACTTACGCCCGGCTGCGGCTGCTTCAGTTTTCAGGTCGAAGCACCTACCAGGGAATGCCGGCGGTGGAATGGCTCGCCCGCCTAATCTTCGACCCCAACGCCGCGCAGACCGACCGGGTCGTTCTGGTGAATAATTCCGAACTTCTCGAGGCGATAGGGCTCGACCACTTGAGGGGACGTCGGTTTTCCTACGCGGAACTTCGGCCTGGCCTGGAAAAGCTCGGGGAATTGGCGAGGGCGGCCGCGGAGCATAAGTCGGAGGACCGCACGCCACTGGAGCGCGAGTTTATCCGGGTCTATCAGAACCTTTCGGCGTTTGGCGCGCTGGCCGCCAGTTTTCGCTTCGCATTGCCGCATCCTGACTTCGCAGTCACCAACCCGGCCCTCCGCGCCCGATTGGGTCTGCCTCCAGACGGAACCAACGCACACAGTTTTCTCGACATTTATTTACGTGCAGGCGCCACCGCGGCGGAGGTCCAGCGGCTCGCTGCCGTTCCGCCGGAAGAGTGGTCGCCGGAGGAGTCGGAACTATTTACGTTGACCTCGACACTGTTCAACTGGAACCGCTACTACAAAGGACTTCCCATCGCGCTGATGCCCGTTTCCGCGCACGGAACGGAGCAGTGGGTCAGTCCTTGGGATCATCTCGCACTCGGCCGGCTGGATGAGGATTCTCGCCGCGAGCTTGTCCGTCTTCAGGATATGGCGCGGGCGTGGCTCGAGGGGCGGACAGTCGATTTCAAATTGGCGGCTCAGGACGTCGCCCGTTCTGTCCGTGCGAGGGCGCAAGAATCGCGGGGCCTGCGCTATCTAGACCTCGAGGTGCTTTACAATCGTCTGAATCCGTTTCTTCGCGCCCAGATGCTCTACGGGATCGGCTTCCTCGTGAGCCTTGCCGCCCTCTGGCGTGGGACGCCGGCGTGGCGACGCGCCGCGATCGCCGCCGTCGCGATCGCCATGATCCCCCACACGCTCGGGTTAATCTGGCGCATGCAAATCATGGGCCGGCCGCCGATGACGAATCTATACTCCACCTTCCTTTTCGTCTCGTGGGCGTGCGTCCTGCTCGGATTCGTCGTCGAGTGGTTCCAGAGGAACGGACTGGGAGGCTTCCTCGGCGCGGCAGCCGGCCTGTTGCTATTGACGGTTTCAAAACGCTTCGAAATCCAGGGCGATACATTGGGCGTGGTCATCGCTGTTCTCGACTCGAATTTTTGGCTGTCCACCCATGTGGTAGCGATCACCGTAGGTTATGCCGGAGTCCTCGCAGCGGGCATTGCGGGCCACGTCTACCTCATCCAAGCGCTGAAATGGCCGGCATCCCACCCGCGGCAGCGTGCGGCGCAGCGCGCGATTTATGGGCTGCTCGCATTCGGCCTGATCTTTTCGTTCCTCGGTACCATGCTCGGCGGCGTATGGGCGGACCAGTCCTGGGGTCGCTTCTGGGGGTGGGATCCAAAGGAGAACGGCGCGCTGCTGATCGTATTGTGGTGCGCGATCCTGTTCCATGCGCGGTGGGCGGGAATGATCGGCCCCATTGGACTCGCCGCAGGCAGCGTGCTGGGCATTATCGTGGTTCTGTTCGCTTGGATTGGCGTCAACCTGTTGGGCGTGGGCCTGCATTCCTACGGTTTCACCACCGGAGCCGCTGCCGGGCTGTGGGCGGCAGTGATTGCTGAGTTGCTCTTTGCGGGTGTGCTCACCCCCCTCGCCCGTCGGCGCGAGGTCGCCGCGCGGGCGTGATCTGATCTCAGCGATCGGTGCTGCGTGTTCGATGAGTTCTCGCACGCGAGCCGGCCGCTCGTTATCTTCTATGCTCGGAGCGGTTTGGATGCGCAGCCGATTCGAACATCTTCCCGCCTATTTGGCGCTCCGCGAAGCGAATGAGTTGGAACAGCGTGCACGCCAAGCCGCCGAAAGGCTCCAGGCGTGTGATCTTTGTCCTTGGCAATGCCGCATCGACCGTCGCCGTGCGCAATTAGGGCGTTGCCGGACGGGTTCGCGCGCGCGCGTCGCATCCTACGGACCGCACTTCGGCGAAGAGGCCCCCCTCGTCGGACGGGGCGGGTCCGGAACGATTTTTTTTGCACGCTGCAATTTGAAATGCCTGTTCTGCCAGAACCACGAAATCAGCCAGGCGGACGAGGGACCGGAAGTCGACGCGGAACAGCTCGCGGCGATCATGCTTCGACTCCAGTCGATGGGATGTAGCAACATCAACCTTGTCTCTCCAAGCCATGTGATAGCGCCGATCCTCCAGGCCCTCGTGATCGCGGTGGATCAGGGCTTGCGTCTCCCGATTGTGTACAACACGGGGGGATATGATTCGGTCGACGCGTTGCACCTGCTTGACGGCGTCGTGGACATCTACCTGCCTGACATGAAATTTGCCGATCCTGAGATTGCGCGCCGCCTGTCCGGTCCACCCGATTATCCGGCCGTCAATCGGGCCGCCGTTCGCGAAATGCATCGGCAGGTCGGCGATCTCCAAATCGGCGCAGACGGCCTGGCGCGCCGCGGACTGCTCGTCCGGCACCTTGTTCTTCCCAATGGCCTCGCCGGAACCCCGGATATAGCGCGGTTCCTTGCATCTGAAATTTCCCCCGACACCTATATCAACGTCATGGCGCAGTATCACCCGTGCTACTGCGCCCGCATGGACCCGTCCCTCTCACGGCCCATCACGCGCGGCGAATACTTGGAGGCCGTGCGCGCCGTGCGAGCCGCGGGTCTCCATCGCCTGGATCAGCCGGCGCCGGAGGACTGACGCGGCAGGCGCCGACGCTCGGCGCAGTCGGCCAACAGCCGTTCCACTGTTTGTCGCGCCGGGCCGTACAGGTCGTCCTGCGAGGCGCGCGGGCCGGCAATATTCAGGACTATCGGGCGGTTCCGGGCCACACGCGCCAGCCAGCGAAGGATCCGCGGAACGGGGTCGGAAGTCCCCGTCGGATCCACCACGAGAAGCGGACGCCGCAACGCCCGCGCGCACTCCGCGGTATATCGCGTGCCGCCAGTCAGCGGACCCCGCGCTAAGATGAGGGTGGCGTCCGAATCCCGGACGTTTGCCAACGTGCGAACCGAAGGGTCCGGAGACTTCACCTGACGCAAGCGGTACCGCCGCGGGATCGCGCCATCCTCAGCCAGGCGCCCTTTCGGGCACCAGCCCCCGTGCGGGACACCCAGCGCGAGGGCCGCATCGAGGGCGGCTCGATCGACACCCGTCTGGCCGCCGGATACGATTCTGGCAATGCGCGGGACTGGGGGTCGTACTTTAGCCATATTAGACACTTTATGAGCGTCGCATGCGGGCCTCAACGGGTTTGCTGACGGAGCTTCTACCGGTTGTGAGCACATCCGTTTTTGTACCCTTCCGGGATTCCGATTGCGCGCACCGAAACGGTTGAGGCAGACTCATGGTGTGCCGAACTGGGTCAAAGGCGGTTTATGGGGCGCCCTGCTGCTCACCGCGCTATGGTTGCTCGCTCCGCAGCGCTCCCTGCAGGTCGAGGAGGGGGTTATTGAGATCCGCTACATGGGGCGCGGTGGCCCGATCCAGGGCGCGCTGGAAGACGCCATCCGCGAATTTGAACGCCTGTCTCGGGAACGCCATGCAGTCGATCCGACCTACCCGATTTACCGCGTCGTCTCCGGCCAGGATGCTTCCCGCGGCCAGACGGAAGACCCTACGCGGTTTTTAGTGAGTTTGGCCGGCGGGACACCACCGGACGTGATCGATTTCGACCGCTTTGCCATCAGCGAGTGGGCGGCCCGCGGGGCGTTTACGCCGCTCGATGACTTCATCCAGCGCGATCGCGAGGCATGGGCGATGTGGGAGTCGGGCGGTCGACAGGGCCTGCCGCCATGGCCCGGGGCGGCCGAGGAGCCGCCGCGCGCGCAGGGTGGCCGCACACAACCGGCGATTGAGCCGCTGCGCGCGGAGAACTTTTACGCCGCCTGCTGGGATGAGGCGGTGTATCGGAATCCAGTCACTGGCGAATCCGCGATCTACGGCATCCCGTCCGACGCTGACAACCGCGTGCTGCTCTACAACAAGGACATTCTGATTCGTCACGGCTACACGAACGAATCCGGCGATGCGCGTCCGCCGCGGACCTGGGAGGAGCTTGAGGAGATGGCCGTCCGGATGACGGAGCGTGACGAGCGTGGTCGAATTCGGACGATTGGTTTTATTCCCAACTACGGCAATTCGTGGCTGTACATGTACGGCTGGCAGGCGGGCGGCGAGTTCCTCAGCGCCGACGGCCGCCGCGTTACCCTGAACGATCCGCCGATCGTCGAGGCGCTCGACTTCATGACGCGGATCTACAACAAGCTCGGCGGCGCCCAGGAAGTCTACGCGTTC
Source organism: Kiritimatiellia bacterium (assembly GCA_025054615.1). Taxonomy (NCBI): domain Bacteria; kingdom Pseudomonadati; phylum Kiritimatiellota; class Kiritimatiellia; species Kiritimatiellia bacterium. The sequence continues at coordinate 123,790 of JANWZO010000002.1, read as the reverse complement.
CAGTCCACATTTCAGGGCGGAGAATTGGACCCGTTCATCCTCGGCCGCGTCGCGATGAAAATCGACGGCGTTTGGGTCATGTCTTCGCTCGCGTTCTACGGGCGCGACCTGAATTTCGGCGCCGCGCCTGCCCCGATGCCGGCCCGCGAGCTCGCGAAAGGCCGCAAGCCCATCTCGTGGCTTGCGGGCTGGGCATACGCCATTCCATCGACCGCGCGCGAAAAGCGCGGCGCGTGGGAACTGATCCGGTTCCTGACCAGCCAGCGAGCCATGGAGATCATGCGCGAGTCCGAAAATTTCATCGCAATGAGCCAAGGCCGGCCCTTCATCCCGCGGCAATATCCTCAGCGCTCGCAAAACGAGTGGGTCTTCCGCACCTATGTCGAGGCCAACCCCGCCCTCGAGCCGAAATTCAAGGAGGCGATGCGCGTTTTCAACGACCTGCTCGATCATTCGCGATACCGGCCGGTGACGCCCGTCGGGCAGAAACTTTGGAACTGCCAGATCTGGGCGATGGAGGACGCGATCTTTGGCAAAAAGACGCCGCAGGCCGCTCTCGACTATTACACAGCCATCGCGCAGCGCGATCTTGATGAAATCCTCAACCCACCCCGTGGAATCGTCATTCGAAATTGGTCGTGGTTTTTCGCGCTGTATGTGGCGCTGATTGCCGCCACAGCCGCTTGGGTTTATTGGCGCGAGACGCGTCCTGTCGAACGGCGGCGGATCCCGCGTTTTTCACTCTCGGCGCTCTTTACGGGGGAAAAACCGGACGCCGCTGCGCTCGAGGGGAGCAAGGGCTCCTATTTCCGGTCCGAATGGCGGGACGGCGTGCTGTGCGCGCTCCCGTGGCTGCTCGGCTTTATCATCTTCACCGGCGGGCCGATGTTGTTTTCGGTGGTCATCAGTTTTTGCCGGTTTGACGTGCTGAACCCGGCGGTTTTTGTCGGCCTGAAAAATTACGCCTTCATGGTTACCGGAGACGAGCTGTTCTGGACGTCGATGAGGAACACGCTGTTCATGGTGATCGGTGTTCCGCTCGGCATGGCAGTGAGCTTCGGGCTGGCGTTACTGCTCAACGTCAAGGTACGCGGCATCGCGGTCTGGCGGACGCTTTTCTATCTGCCGAGCATCGTGCCCGCAGTCGCCTCGAGCATCCTTTGGATCTGGATCTTCAATCCGCAGAGCGGTCTTTTGAACACGACGCTCGCCGCGCTCGGCATCGAAGGACCGAACTGGCTGCAGGACGAGGACACGAGTAAATGGGCGCTGATCCTGATGGGCCTGTGGGGGGCCGGGGGCGGCATGATCATCTGGCTGGCCGGACTCAAGGGCATCAGCCGAAGTTACTACGAGGCGGCGGAGATCGACGGCGCGAATGCGTGGCAGCAGTTCCGCTACATCACGGTTCCGATGATGACGCCCTATATCTTTTTCAATCTCGTGATGGGCCTCATCGGCACCTTTCAGATTTTCACACAGGCCTTCATCATGACTCAGGGCGGCCCGGTGAATTCGACGCTCTTCTTCGCCTACCACCTCTTCAATAACGCCTTCCGCTACCTTCACATGGGGTATGCCGCCGCCATGGCGTGGTTCCTGTTCCTGATCGTTGTACTGATCACGGCATTTCAGATGCGGACCTCGAAACGATGGGTCCACTACGAGGAGGACGTGTGAACGCTTCGGCGCGCCATTCCGAGGACCAGGCGGAAGCGCGACGAGCGCGGCGGCTGCGGGGGCTCGCATGGGCGCTCGTCGTCTACGGCTTGCTGCTCGGAGGCGCAATCCTGTTTTCGATGCCGTTCCTCTGGATGATCGGCACCAGCTTCAAGGTGGATCGCGAGATGTTTGGCGAACGCATCACGTTCTGGCCGATGCGCCCTGTGCCAGCGCGCGCCTCGCCCTATCTGGACCCCAACTATTTCCCGCAAGTCGGTGGGGACGCCTACCGGATTGCCGAGCCGATTCTTCGCGAGGCAATTCGCGTCCACCGCGACCGCATCCCCGGATTAGCCGCCAACGCCGATCAAGCCGCGGACATCCTCGCCCCGGGACTTTTCCAGCGGCTGCGCGGCACGCTGCCGGCGACCCTCTGGCAACTGCCGCACGAAGCGCTCGCCCAAGAGCTTGCCGCGCGCGTCACGCCCGAATGGATCGACGAGGCCGTACGCAAGGTGTACCGCCGCCTGAGCTTCGCCGGCGTCCGCGTGCGCAGCCACGACCTGCAGGAAATCGACCTGACCGCCGGCAGACCGATCTCCGACTTCTGGACCGTCGAGGGCGGACGACTGGTCGATGGGCGCGAGGATGCAGCGGCGATCGCCGACATGGTCTACGCGTTTCCACACACGGATGGCGGCGAAGTTCGACTGTCCGCCACCCTCAAGCTGCCCTTCCCCGTTGAGCGGCTGCACCGCATCCAGCTCTTCCTGCGACCCGATGATTCCTGGCATGCGCTAGAGTTCATGGTCGAAAAGCAAGGCCGCGTCTACCGGGGCAAGCGTCCTGAATACCTTGGGAACTTCCAATGGACGATGGTCACGCTGCAGGATTACGGTCCGGACGACGAGTCGACGAAAATCCGTCTGTGGATTCCGCTGGTGGAGCAGCGCGGCGCCGTATCCGCTGTTGATTCGCCCGATGAGGTGAAGCTCACGATTGTTTTACGCCAGAGCGACCAGCTCGATGCATGGTGGGCGAAAATCCAGCGCAACTATCGCGGCGCGCTGGATTACATCCCCTTCTGGCGGTATGCAGCGACAAGCGTTTTCCTCGTGACTCTGAACATCGCGGGCACTTTGCTGTCCTGCTCGCTCGTCGCCTTCGCGTTCGCGCGACTGCGCTGGCCGGGCCGGAACCTCAGCTTCGGCTTGATGATGGCCACCCTAATGATTCCCGGGCAGGTGACGATGATCCCCTATTTCCTGATCGTCAAATCGCTCGGATGGTACAACACACTGACACCGCTCTGGGCGATGAGTTTCTTCGGCAACGCGTTCAATATCTTCCTGCTGCGGCAGTTCATGAAGGGAATCCCGCGCGACCTCGAGGACGCCGCGCGCATCGACGGCTGCAACTCGTGGCAGGTTTACTGGCATGTGATTCTCCCGCTGGTCCGGCCGACCCTCGCCTGCATCGCCATCTTCACCTTTATGGGCACGTGGAACGACTTCATGGGGCCGCTGATCTACCTTAGCGATCAGCGCCTGTATCCGCTGTCGCTCGGCCTTTACGCACTGAATGTCCAGGCCGGCGGCAACTTCGGCATGATGATGGCCGGCTCGGTGTTGATGACCCTCCCCGTGATCGCGGTCTTCTTCTTCGCGCAGAAATACTTCATTCAAGGCGTCACACTCACCGGCATGAAAGGGTGACAGCGGCACGTTGGCACGCGACGGATTTCCATGGGTACAGCCCGAGTTACACGCAAAAATAACGTCGTGATGAAACACGGCCCCGCCAACCGCGATGACGCGGAATCCGCCGCGAAGCTGGCGGCGATCTTCAATACGGTCGTTGATGGCATCATCACCATCGACGAACGCGGCATCATCGAATCCGTTAATCCGGCCGCCGAGCGCATTTTCGGCTGGAGCGCCAAGGATTTGATCGGGCGCAGCGTGAACGTCCTGATCCCTGAACCTTGGCGGCGCCACCACGACGGATACATCCGGCGCTATCTGCGGACCGGCCGGCCTCACATCATTGGCATCGGCCGCGAGGTGCGGGGTCTTCGCAAAAACGGAGATACCTTTCCGATGGATTTGGCTGTTAGCGAGGTGCGGATCGGCCGCCGGCGCCTGTTCACCGGAATTGTGCGCGACATAACAGAACGCAAACGTGCCGCGGAAGCCATCGCCCGCGTCAGCGAGGAGGAACGCCGCCGGCTCGGCCAGGAGCTGCACGACGGGCTTGGCCAGCAGTTGACCGGCCTGGCATTGATGGCCAAGGCGCTGCACGGCCGGCTCGCCCGCGAGTCCCACCCCGCGGCGGAGGAGGCGGACGAGCTGGCCCGCATGATGGGCCGCATCCTCGACGACATGCGGCGGCAAGCACACGGGCTCTACCCCGTCGAGTTGGAGCGCAGCGGGCTGCAGGTGGCCCTCGAAGAATTAGCCCTTGCAAACCGACAGCTTTACGGCATCCGATGCAGAGTGCAGATCCGGGGATCCTTCCCCGCGCTCGATAAATCGCACGCGCTGCATCTCTATCGCATCGCCCAGGAAGCTGTCCATAACGCCATCCGGCACGGCGGCGCAAAACAGATTTGTATTCGACTTGCCCGATCGGCTAATGAGATTCATCTGGAGATCGAAGACAATGGTCGGGGATTTCAGGCCCGGCAGATACGTTCAGGTATGGGGATTCAAATCATGCGCTATCGTGCGGGCGTCCTGGGGGCCGAGCTAGCCATCGAACGGCGCGCTCCCCGCGGAACGTTGGTCCGCCTCGTCTGGCCCGTGGCGCTCGCAGTCCCTTCAAAGCCATGAAAACGGCGGGCCCAAAATTCGAGTCCGGAACGGCGAAAAAACGCATCTTGATTGTGGACGACCACCCCATCGTGCGACAGGGGATACGAGCGCTCCTGGAACAGCAGCCAGATTTGGTGGTCTGCGCGGAGGCGGAGTCCGCCGGCGAGGCGCTGCAGGCACTTCTGAAGCACAAACCCGACCTCGTCATCGTGGACATCTCGCTCAAGGGCCACGATGGGATCGAGCTGACCAAATGGGTCCGTGCGCAGGACAAGCGGCTGCCTGTCTTGGTCCTGTCAATGCACGACGAGAACCTCTATGCCGAGCGCGCCCTTCGCGCCGGCGCGCAAGGCTATCTGATGAAGGTGGAGGTGGGCGAAAAGATCGTCGAGGCCGTGCGCAAGGTGCTCGCCGGTGAAATCTATTTGAATGAAAAGCTCGGCCAGTCGCTGCTCCACGAGATGACCGTTCGCGGGGCCGTTTCGCCGGAGGAATCGCCGATCCGACTGTTGAGCGATCGCGAACTCGAGGTGTTCCGGCTGATCGGCCAGGGCCACAGCACGCGCGAAATCGCCCAGATGCTGCACCTCAGCGTCAAGACCATCGAGACCTACCGCGCGCACATCAAGGAAAAGCTCGGCTTGTCCACTGCCGCGCAACTGGTGCGCAGCGCCATCCGCTGGGTCGGCACATGACCGCGCGCGCGCCGGCGGACACGGGCGCCGAAGACGGGGCGCTGGCGCCGGGTCTTTACGTCGTGGGTACGCCGATCGGCAATCTGCTGGACATCACGCTGCGCGCCCTCGACACGCTCCGCCGCGCATCGCTCATCCTCGCGGAGGATACGCGACAAACCCGCATTCTGCTCGACCGACACGGGATCCGTGTGCCGCTGCTCAGCGCCCACAAATTCAACGAAGCGGCCCGGATTGACAGCGCGCTGGCCCGCCTGCGCGCCGGGGCGGCCGTCGCGCTCGTCACCGATTCGGGGACACCCGCAGTTTCCGATCCCGGTGCGCGACTCGTTGCAGCCTGCCGCGCCGCCGGCTTTCCGGTCTTCGTGGTGCCGGGGCCTTCTGCGGCGACAGCCGCTGTCTCCGCCGCTGGCATCGCGACGCGCGGCTTCGTGTTTGGCGGATTTCTTCCGGCGAAATCCGCCGCCCGCCGCCGCGCCCTCGCCACGCTCGGTCAGCCCGGGTTACCCCTTGTGCTGTTCGAGTCGCCCCACCGCCTGCTCAAGCTGCTCGATGACCTCGAGGCCGTGTGGGGCGCCCCCCGTGTGTATATAGGCCGAGAGCTGACCAAGCGATTCGAGGAGCACCTGGTCGGAACGCCCGCCGAACTCCGCGCCGCGTTGGGTTGTCGCTCGATCCGCGGGGAGCTGACACTCGTTGTCGTTCCTGGTCCGATGCCAGAGACTGAAGGGCCGGAACTGGACGCCGATGAGGCGGACCTACCGTCCGGCTCCGGGGACGAGATGGACTAGACCTTGAGCACGGTATTGTCGATCAGTCGCGCGGACGGGAAATGGACGGCCAGCGCACAAAGCGCGGGCCGTTCGATTAGCAGGACGGGCTCAAGGGATTCATCGTCGACAATCTCGATGTAATCCACGCGGGCTAGAGGCGCGTGCTCGATGACTCCGCGCGCGATCTTTCTCAGCGCGTCCGCGTCGCGCTCGCCAGCCGCGAAGGCCCTCTCCACCGCGTCAAGCGCACGCCGGAGGCAAACGGCTTGGGCGCGCTCCTCGGGCTTCAGGCGCGCATTCCGCGAGCTCATCGCCAGGCCGTCCGGTTCGCGGACGATCGGGCCGGCGACAATCTCTACGGGAAAATTCAGGTCGCGCACCATACGGCGGATCACACGGAGCTGCTGGGCGTCCTTTTCGCCGAAGACCGCTACGGAGGGCTGGACCAGATTGAAGAGCTTGGCGACGACCGTGCAGACACCGGTAAAGTGGCCCGGACGCGACGCGCCGCAGAGGCCGGAGGCCAGCCGTGACTCCGTCACGCTGACGCTGGCATCCACCGCGTACATGTCTTCCGCAGCCGGCGCAAACACCACGTCGACACCCGCCTCCCGGCACAACCGCTCGTCTCGTTCAAGGTCGCGCGGATAACTGTCAAAATCCTCGTTGGGGCCGAACTGCGTCGGATTGACGAATATGCTGACGACCGTCACATCCGCGCGGGCACGGGCGAGCCGCACGAGCGAGAGGTGCCCTTCGTGCAAATAGCCCATCGTGGGCACGAAACCTACGGATACGCCCGCCTGGCGCTGCGCAAGAGCCCAGGTTTGCATCTCGGCCGGTTGATGGATGAGTTTCATGTTCGCTCCTTCCAAATGGGGGTCGACGGCGTCATTGCTTTGAAAAAAGGCTCCAGAAACTGCGCCGTCCTCGGCCCGGCAGGTTGAAGATGAATTTGCTTTTGAGGCGCATAATCCGGTATGGGTTCCCGCCGCGCCGCGGGGCGCGAAGCGAGCCCAGTGCATCGGCGTAGGCGCTCTCATAGCCGACTTCTGCGGAGATCCGCTCTGCCGCTGATCCGGCGATCGTCCAGGGAAAACACAAATGGCGGACCGGCTCTCGGCCGAGCCGGCTTTCCAAGATATCTTTCGCAGCGGCAAGGTCTTCGCGAATCGCCGCATTTCGCTCCGCGGGAGTTTCCGTTCGCCCGCGCCGCTTTCGGGCGATTCGGGCAAGCCGAGCCTGCCAGTCCGGCCGTTCGAAGAACGCCGCGCCGCCCTCCGCGCGCACCAGCGACAGGCACTCCTCCCGCGCCTCCTCGTCGTCATAACGGAGCGCGTCCGAAAGACGAGACCGCATCGGGTGCAGCGGTGCGCCGAGATCGGCAGCCGTCAAGAACCGGGGCGATCGCGCGCTGCCCACATTCGGCGACAGATGGATATGGGGGGAATAGGCCGGTGTCACAAAACCCGTCACGCGGCTGTCGAAGAAAATCATCGCGTGAGCGTAGCTGTGCGCCTGGATGTCCCAGCACCCCGACGCGCGCATCGCGCGGAGTTCCGACCATGTGCAGAACGGGGTGTCAGAACGGTCTACATCGGCGGGTGGGCCGCCAGGATCGTCGAGCGTGGGTCGGAGCCCGCTGCCCTCCGGCACGCGGCCCGGCGCAACAAACAAAATCGCCAGCATCTCGTATCGCCGCAACAGCGGTGTGGCCACGGTCCACGCACTGGCCCACGCGTCGTCGAACGTCAGGGCGACTGCGCGCGGCGGCAGACGTCCGTTGCCGCGGACAAAACGAGCGACGTCGTCCGCGAGTACGGTGCGGTATCCGTTCTCCCGCAGATACGCGAGGGCGGGTTCCAGCAGAGCGGGTGTGACCTCATGGAAATGGAATGTCGGCAGAATGTCCCGGGAGACTGGCAGGCCGAAGATGAACCCTGGATAGGCGCCGCACGCCAGTTCGACGGCCCCGCGCAGCGGAGATTTTTGTTCGGCAAACGGAATGCGCGCGCTCATAGACGGACCTCACGTTAGCAAACCGAAGCGCCGTTCGACAAACCGCGATGCAGATGCCGGTCGCGTAGCGGGCCGCCCGCCTGTGCGTCTTCCGCGTGGAAAATGCTGGACGCCGTGTCGGGAATCTCCTACATAACGCCGCTTCGCACCGGATATCCGGCCGCCCCGCGTAGGGGATGCAAGAGAAAGAAAGGAACGCGGAGAAGATGCCCAAACACAAGACCAAAAAATCCGTGCTCAAGCGATTTCGGCGCACGGGGACGGGAAAGCTGTTGCGCATGAACGGCGGCAAGAGCCACCTTGCAACGAGCAAGTCGCGCAAGCGCAAACGCCAACTGCGGAAACCCTCGTTGGTCCCCGCGCCGTTTGCCACCAAACTGTCCGCACTGATGGGCGGCTGATCCGAGGAGACCGACACCATGCCGCGAGCGACCAACGCACCTGCATCACGTAAACGCCGCAAACGCCGTCTTGCGCTGGCGAAAGGTTTTTACGGTGGCCGAAGCAAGCGGTTCCGCCAGGCGACCGAGGCCGTTGACCGCGCGATGGTCCTGGCGACCAAGCATCGCAAAGAACGCAAGCGCGAGTATCGATCCCTGTGGATCACTCGGCTCGCCGCCGCCTGCCGTCCGCATTCGCTATCCTACAGCCGCCTGATTGAGGGGTTGACCAAGGCCGGCGTTGCGCTGAACCGCAAGATGCTGTCCGAAATCGCGATCCACGATCCGCAGGGATTCGCGTCCATCGTGGATCTCGCGAAGGCGCACCTGAAGGCCTAAGCGGCTGCGGCTGCTCTCGGGTCCGCTGCGCCAGCGCACTCGAGATGCCCGTGTTTACACCCGTTTCGAAGCCCTCTGGGCCGGAATGTCCATTGACAAGCGTTCTAACAAAAAAATAATGATGACACATGGAAGTGATCATCCAGCCGGACGCGCACTCGGCCAGCATCGTCGCTGCCCGCTTGGTCTCCCACCTGCTCCGCGAAAAGCCCAACGCGGTCATCGGGCTGGTTGCCGGGCAGTCCCCACTGCTGCTGTACAGCGAGCTGGTGCGTAAATACCGGGACGGACACATCGACTTCAGCCGTGTCACCGTGTTCACGATGGATGATTTTGTCGGTATTCCTTCGAACCATCCGGCATCCCATACGACGTTCATCCGGCGACACTTCCTCGACCACGTCAACGTCCGGCCGGAAAACATCCACGTCCCCGACGGCATGGCCCCCGATATTCCCGAGCACTGCCGCGCCTACGAGGAGGCCATCCGCCAGGCCGGAGGCATCGATTTGCAAATCCTGGGGATCGGCACGGAGGGGCACCTCGGTTTCAATGAGCCTACCTCCTCCCTCGGGTCTCGGATGAGGACCAAGACCATTACGCCCCGATCCCGCCGCGACTTCGCGCCCCAGTTTGGCGGCGAGGACCGAGTGCCGAAGTATATTATGACCTTGGGCCTTGGCACCATCATGGAAGCTCGGCAGTGCATGCTGCTCGCCTTTGGGAAGGCGAAGGCCAACGCCATCGCCCGAACCATCGAAGGGCCCGTCACTGCGATGATGCCCGCGTCGATTTTGCAAATGCACCCCGTTGTCAAGGTGTTTCTTGACCACCAGGCCGCCTCGCTACTGCAGAACACGAGCTATTACCAGTGGGTGTACGACGACAAGCCGGAGTGGCAAAAATTTTAGCTGCGCCGCGAGACCCGCACCGTCGTCATTCTCAACGGGCAATCCTTTATACCGATCGGCTGATTCGCGATCATCGGCTCAGTCCAAATAGATACGGTCGCTCAGCCCTGCGGGCCTGCGTCAAATCCACCCTTTGAGCTTGTAGTACGCGAGGGCCGCGAGTTCGCGCGAAACGCGGACAGTAAGCCCGAGGTTGTCCCAGATCCGGTAACGGATCGTCAGACTTTGGCCTACAGCGTCATCCAACGCAGACAAGGGGTCGCCGGCCTGCGAGGTCCGCGTGAGGTCGGCCATCACCGGTACGGGTTCAACCGAACGGCCGCGCACGTGACGGAATCCCGCCTTGCGGAAGGAAAGAATGCTGCGCCGCATGTGCTCTGGCGAGGTCACGATCAGTAGCCTCAGGCTTTCGTGCGAGCCCTCGAACATTTGTCGGATTTGCAGGGCTTGTTCGCGCGTGTTGCGCCCGCGGCCCTCGCGCAGGATCCGCCGTTCCGATACGCCCCGCAGAATCAGTTCCTGGATGACCGGGTTGAGCATTTTCTCGTTCTCGCCGGCTTCGATCGGGTGCGCCACGAGCACACGCGCCTTTGGAAAACGGGAGGCTTCCCGCGCAGCCTGCCACGTCCGCATCAACCCGGACTCACTAGGGATACCTCCGCCTCCCATCAGCACAATGATGTCCGGAGCGCCTTCGAATCCGCCCGGATCGCGCCCAAGCCAGCCGTAGACATGCCACGGCCAGCCCAACGCCGCGCTGACCCACAGCAACAGGAAGAGAGCTCCTAGCATGCGGAGGGTGAAATCAAGGGCACGACGTAGCGGGTCAAATAGTCGGTTCATCCTGGTTAGACAGCGGCATGCTCGGCAACAAATGCCCGCACTGCCCGTTCATCGTTCGCGATCGGATACACCCGTGTTGGCGCGCCCTCCAGGGCATCGATCGCGGGGTGCCGCGCCACATTCCGGCCGAGCGCCCGCTCGATCGCGTTGGCAAATTTGGCTGGATGAGCGGTCGCCAGGCAGATGACAGGCACGCCGTCTTCCAGGTGCTCCTCGGCCACGGAAACGCCCACCGCCGTGTGCGGGTCAAGAAGATAGCCGTGCGCCCCAAAGAAGCGTCGGATCGTCTCGAGGACCTCCTCCGTACCGCCGACGCCCGCGCGAAACAGCGGGTCGCTGCCTTCGACGCGCAGACGGCCCGTCCGCCCGAATTGATCCATCATGCGTCGGACGGCTTCCGCGTCTTCGCCCAAGCGGTAGTACAGATACCGCTCGAAATTGCTTGCCACCTGGATGTCCATCGAGGGGCTCAAGGTCGGAACAACCTGCCCGAGGCTGTATTCGCCCGTGTTGAAAAAGCGCGTGAGAATGTCGTTCTCATTGGTTGCCAGGATCAGCCGGCGGACGGGCAGCCCCATGCGTGCGGCGTACCAACCGGCGAGGATGTCGCCGAAATTGCCGGTCGGTACGGCAAAGGCCACCTGCGGCGCGCCGGTCTGCGCGATGACGCGCAGCCCGGCGTAAAAGTAGTACACGATCTGCGCGACGATCCGCGCCCAGTTGACGGAATTGATGGACCCGAGCGAATAGCGGCGCTTGAAGTCGACATCGCGGAAGATGGACTTCATCAGGTTTTGGCAATCATCGAAGGTGCCGTCGACCGCAAGGTTGAATACGTTTGGGTCGAGCACGGAGGTCATCTGCCTTTCCTGGGCAGGTGAGACGCGTCCGCGCGGATGCATGATGAAAATGTGCACGCGAGACTGCCCGCGGACGCCGTGGATGGCCGCGCTGCCCGTGTCGCCGCTGGTGGCGCCGAGGATGTTCAGCCGGGCGTTCCGCTTTTCCAGCGCATAGTCAAAAAACGCGCCGAGAAATTGCAGCGCGACATCCTTGAAGGCCAGTGTGGGTCCGTGGAAGAGCTCCAGGACCCAAAGCGGACCCACGCGCACCACTGGGGTCACCTCGGGCGAGGAAAACGTCCTGTAGGCCCTGGCTACCAGATGTTTCAAAACTTCTTGCGGAAGGTCGGCGAAACGCCTGAAGACCTCGAGGGCGAGGTCCGGATAGGAGAGTTGCGCCCAAAAGGATAGCTGGTCACGAACGTCCGGGATCCGGTCCGGCACGAGCAGCCCGCCATCCGGCGCGAGGCCTTCCAAAGCGGCGTCCTCAAACGACATCGGCGGCGTTTGACCGCGCGTGCTGATGTAATGCACGATGGGCATGGGCCGGAACATATCGAAACCACCATATCAGTAAAGATCCCGCCAGCGGCCGGCTGAATTCAGAATCGATGTCGGGCGCTGCTTCGTATCCGGCATTTTCAGGCAGATCCCCGTGCTGCGGATGAGACAACGCCTATCCGCCGGAAACGTTCCCGACGATCGCTCCTTCGGCCCTGCCCACCGGAACCCAAGGGTTCGAGGTCGGACTGTGCACGTGGGATTCGACTGGCCTCAAGCGCCATGAATACGCGATGAACGTCTTCCCCTTTAGGATCTCCTCGAACACGATTTGGATTTATCACCGTTCGGCAGAAGAACACCTCAGGACAACGCCGGCTCGACGACCCCACAACTTGACCAAGGAACGCAAAACGGTATTCCTCGGGCGGTCTTCAGCCGCTGGTGACGTCCGCAGGGGTGTTCGATCGCGCTTGAGGACCGGCCGAATCCTCATTATTGGATGACAGCGATCAGCCCGAGATGGCAGTCGGCAACCACATTGTCAGGAATCGGGCGGATCATCGATAGAATGGATGCCATGATTAGTGCAGTTGCATTGATAGGATTTGTCATGATTGGGGTCGCCCTAGCCGGCGGTCTCTACGCGTCCTATGTAAACATCCGCAATGCCCGGGGACCGCGAGAGCGCAAATTCGTGATTCGCGCCTGCGCAGTGGGCTGGGCGCTTATCTTGTCCATGCTCGCCGTGATCTACTGGCTCCCAGCGCCGTACCGGTACGTCGCCGCGCTCATCTATTTCTTAGCGATACCGGTGCTGATTTACCGATGGGCGCTGACACACCAGATGATCCGGCTGCTGGATGAGCGCGATCGGGAGGCCACCACGTGAGCTTCCGCGACGCGCGGGCGGTCGAATTCGAACAGCAGCTCAAGCGCGTGTTTGATCGGATCGACTCCGTGTTGGAAGCCCGCTACGGCCGGCTCTATTCCCTACATCCCGCGCGACCCGAGAGAGGATCGACCGGGAACCCTGAAATGGATGGCCTCTTCAACATCGGGGCCGCCTTCTCGCCCGGATTCGCCTCGCTCCACGGCCCCGGCTATCTTGTCGAGGTTCGAATGGCCACGCTCGACCACGTCCCGCCGGATGTTCAAGAGCAGATGGAGCGGGAAGTGGCTGATATGCTTCGCCGCTGGCTCCCCGAGGCCTTTCCCGGACGAGAGCTAAGGGTCGACCGCGACGGCCACTCCTTCAAGATATACGGCGACCTTTCGCTCGGCGTGTTGTGAGTTTGCAGCTCGGCAACCTCCGCGCCAATTCCATGCGATGGAAAAATGCCGCACGCGGACTTCCATCGCATGGAAATTCTCCCCGATTGAATTCGGCGCCCAGCCCTCTGCTGCCATGAACCTGCAGGACCTGACCTCAGGGCCCATCCGATCCCAAATTCGCCGGATCGCAATTCCAGCGGCCGCTGGGATGTTTTTCAACACGCTGTACAACCTCACGGACACATTTTTTGCTGGGCGCATCTCGACCTGGGCGGTTGCGGGGCTTTCAATCTCCTTCCCCTTGTTTTTCGGCATCATCGCGGTGGGTGCCGGGCTTGGGGCCGGCGCCACGGCTCTCATCGCTAACGCGCTAGGGCGCGGCGACCGCGATGAGGCTCGAATGCTGGCGGCGCAGGCGCTTTCGGTCGGGCTAGCGCTCTCGGCGGCGCTGAGCGTGGTCGGGTGGGTTGCAGCTGAGCCACTCTTCTCCGCGCTTGGGGCGCAGGGAGAATATCTCCGGTCGGCGGTGACCTACATCCGCTGGATCTATGCGGGAGCCGTGTTCTTCATTGGCAGCTATGCGGCCAACGCCGGGCTCGTCGCCGGGGGCGACACGCGCGCCCTCCGCAACGTGATGGCCATCGGCGCGGCGGCGAACGTGGTTCTAGACCCGTGGTTCATATACGGAGGCCTGGGTGTCCCGGCGATGGGTTTTGTGGGGATCGCTGCGGCGACCCTGGTTATCCAGGCGGGCGGTTTTCTTTACTTGTGCCGCCGCGCGGCAAAGGTCGGTCTGCTGGGTAGGTTTTCAATTCGGCATATGTTTCCCAAGCCGCCCTACGTGCGACTGCTGTTGGGGCAAGGTGGACCAGCCGCGTTGAACCATCTGACCATCGGCATTGGGATCTTTGTCATCACCGGCGTGGCCTCGCGGTTTGGCGAAGCCGCCGTGGCGGCATATGGGGTGGCCACTCGGATCGAGCAACTGGTGCTACTGCCCGCGCTAGGGTTGACATCCGCTACGCTTGCGATCGCGGGGCAGTGCCATGGCGCAGGCCTCGTTGAGCGAATGGCCGTGGCATGGCGGGCCGCTCTCCGCGACGGTTTCGTCGCGATGGCGGCCGGGGGCGCGGTCGTCTGGGCATTTGCCCCGGAGTTGATGTCGCTGTTCGCCCGCGACGCGGGTGTGGTTGCGATTGGCGCGGGTTACCTTCGGATCGCCGTGTTCGTGCTCTGGGCGTATGTAGTCTTATTCGTGACCGTCTCGCTGCTGCAGGCGGTGCGTCAGCCGATGTACGCGCTCTGGATTGGACTCTATCGGCAGATCGCCGCGCCGCTCGCGGTGTATCCCGTGCTGGCCTCCGCCCTTGGCCCGGTTGGACTATGGCTCGGCATCGCGGCGGTCACTTGGTCGGCAGCGCTCTTCACGCTGTGGTGGGGGCATCGAGTGCTCCGGCAATTGATCCGCGCACGAGATCTCTCCTCTAAGCCCCGATGAGCATCGCGCGGACATCCGCGATCGTCTGCTCCGGCGACTGGTAGAGCACGCATCGGAACCCTAGCGCGCGCGCCCCCTCGATGTTCTCCGGCCGGTCGTCGATGAATAGGCTTTCCCCGGCGCCCACGCCGAATTGCGCGAGGGCACGGCGGTAATATTCCGGGTCCGGCTTCGCGGCGCGAAGGTAGCAGGAACAGGCGACGTCCCGAAAAAACGCAAGCCGCGGAAAGCGCGAAAAAATCCACGGCACGTGCAGGTCGCTCGCGTTGGTCATAAAATAAATCGGATACCTCGCCGACAGCTCGCGGCCGAACTCGATCATCGGCTCGTTCTCGCGGAAAATGCTACGCCAGATCTCCACAAACGTTTCAAACCCGCCGGAAAAACCCGTGTGCTCGACGAAATAGCGGTAAAATTCGCGCGCCGTAAGTTCGCCCCGCTCATAGGCATCGACCACTGGCGAGCGGCCAAGCAGCCTCAAGAAATCGGCCGCCTTGCCGATGCGACGCGGATCGCAATAGGTAAGGCATCGTTCGCGCGCCGATTCGTACTCAAGGTGCACCAGCACGACGCCCAAATCGAACATCACATTTCGAATCAGATCTTGGTTCATGGCTTGATCTGGTCGTCCAACTCCAGAGAGGACGACGCTTCGAAAAAGATGGTGCGCTCGGCGGGGGTCGAACCCACAACCTTCGGCTCCGGAGGCCGACGCTCTGTCCAATTGAGCTACGAGCGCACGGGCACGCGATCGGGTCGAGGCCGCACTCCCTCCACGGGTTTTCGAACGGCAAGAGCCGATATGTTCATCACGCGGAACTTTTCTCTGCGGCTTCTGCGCCCCAGAAGTTTTATGGAATCAAATCTACCCGTTCCGCGCGAGAAAATCACGCATAAACGACACCAGTGCCTCGACGCCCTCCCGCGGGAAGGCATTGTAGATCGACGCGCGAATCCCGCCGACGGACCGATGCCCCTTGAGTCCTTTCATGCCCTGCGCGGACGCCTCCTTCACGAATTTTTCCTCGAGCTCCTCGCTGGGCAGGCGAAAGGTGACATTCATGTCCGAGCGGTCTTCGATGGCCGCTGTGCCGCGGTAAAAGCCGCCGGAATTGTCGATGGTCTCATAAATGAGCGCGGCCTTCTCGGCGTTCCGCCTCGCGAGGGCCTCCAGCCCGCCCTGTGCCAGAATCCAGCGGCTGACAAGCATGACCATGTAGATCGCGAAACAGGGCGGCGTGTTGTAGAGCGAGTTTTCCGCGATGTGGGTCTTGTAGCGAAAGATGGCCGGCAGCGTGGCCGGCGCGCGCTCGGCGAGATCTTTGCGGATCGCCACGACCGTCACGCCGGCCGGACCGATGTTTTTCTGCGCGCCGGCGTAAATGAGGCCGAATTTCGAAAACGGCATCGGGCGGGATAGGAAATCGGACGACATGTCTGCAACGAGTGGGGCGTCGATCTCCGGGACGTACTTCATCTGGGTCCCTTCAATCGTCTCATTCGTCGTGATGTGCAGGTAGGCGGCGCCAGGGGTCAGTCGAAGCTCGCCGGGGGCGGGCATTCGGGCGGGCTTTGCCTTTGAGGTGTCGGCAGCGACGTTGACAGAGCCGACAATCTTCGCCTCCTTGATCGCCTTGGCGCCCCAGGACCCCGCGTTCACGTAGTCGGCGGTTTGACCGGGACCGAGCAGGTTCATCGGGACGAGCGCGAATTGCGCGCTAGCGCCGCCGGTCTGGAAAAGAACAGCATGTTCATCGCCCAGGCCCATAAGCTGCCGAAGATTGGCGATGGCTTCGTTGTGGACCGCCTCATATTCCTTGCCGCGATGGCTCATCTCCATGATGGACATCCCGGCGCCCTGATAATCGACCAGGTTCGTCTGCGCTTCGCGAAGGACAGGTTCTGGCAGGATCGCTGGACCTGCACTGAAATTGAACACGCGCGCCATGATTCGCCTCCGGATAAATAGAGCGCCAAGATACAGATGTGCGCCAAGAGTGCAACCGCGATCCATATCCGCATTTGCGCGAGTTCCAGCCGCATTCCGTCACTGGACGCGATTCGGCGCGGCGGTATGGTAGGTCCATGAAATTGATCCAACCTCGTCGATTCGAGCCGCTAAAGGCTCTTTGGGTTCTGGCCGTCCTGGTAGCGCTGTTTGTTTACACGACCCGACGGGACCGCCCCCCACAATTGTGGAGAATGTCGGGAGAGATTTTCGGCTCGACGTATAGGGTCCAGATCGTGGACCGGCGCCTCAACGAGCGCGAGGCCGCTGCCCTGCACGGGGAAATCCAGCGGCGGCTGGATGAGATCGACGCGGAACTGTCGACCTGGAAGACCAACAGCGCGCTTTCTCGGTTCAACGCCGATCCCTCGCTTGCGCCGATTGAGGTCACACCTCGGATTGCGGAACTGGCTGCCCTGTCCCTGGAAATCAGCCGGGCTTCGGGCGGGGCGTTCGATGTCACGTTCGCGCCGCTGTTCGACGCATGGGGGTTTGGCAGAACGGGACCGAAACGGGTGCCCGACCCAGATACGGAAGCGGCAGCGAGGGAGTCGTGCGGATATCATCTGTTGACGGTATTGTCGTCGAATCACCTACAAAAGGCGAAGCCCGGGGTTCAAATTGTGTTCAATGCCATCGCCCCGGGCCATGCAGCGCAGGAAATCTCTGACTGGTTGGCCTCGCGGGGGTTTACCAACACGTTCGTGGAAATCGGCGGGGAGATCGTTGTGCGAGGCGTGAATCTCGCCGGGCGCCCCTGGCGGATCGGGATCGAGCGGCCGGTCCCCGGTTCTGAACCCGGCAAGGATCTTGCGGCCGTCCTAGAGGTCACGGACGCGGCAGTGGCGACCTCCGGGGATTATCGTAATTTCCTGCTGGGCGAGGATGGGCAGTCCTATTCGCACCTGTTCGACCCGAGGATTGGCAGGCCGGCGAAAGGGCGCGTGGCGAGCGTCACGGTGGTCGCTTCGAATGGCGCGCTGGCCGACGCGCTGGCGACGACGATGTTCGTCATGGGACCTGAGGAAGGCATTCCGTGGCTGCGCGAGCATTCAGAGGCCGAGGCGCTCTTCTTTGTTCGACAAGGGGCGACCGGTCTCACGGAAGTGGCATCGCCCGGTTTCGCGGCGCGCGCCGGCTACCGTTCAGCGCCAACCCCAGCCGAGTAGGTAGATCCAATTGGCAGCAACCGCAGCGCCGATCGCAATCCAAACGGCGCCGGAGATGCGCATCGGTTTGGGGGACTTTTCAAAGGCCCGCGCGGTCCCCAGCAACATAAGCGCCACGACGGCTGGATAGAGAAGAGCGCCCAGCGGCGACCAGCCGAGTGCGGTCACCCAGTCGCCAGCACCGGCGCTGAAAAACGCGCGGCTCATGCCGCAAAACGGGCAGGGCTGGCCGGTCAGCCTGAAAAACAAGCACGGCGTCGGCAACGCGCTCCATATCTCCGGAGGAATCCACCTACCGGCGAGCGTGGCCATCGCCCCGCCCGCAGCCATCGCACCCCACGCTATGCGCGCCCCTCGTGGTCTTTCCAGCGCGACAGGACCCGGGGTTTGTGTCACGTCCGGGCGGGGAACAGGTCGCGGTACGCAATGGCGATCCAGCATGGGTAGAGCGGCAAGGTGAGGAAGATGCCGATCAGGCACAGAATAACACCGAGCGAGCTCAAAACGGAGGCAATGATGTAGAGGCCGAAGAAGATCCAGAAATTCGCTTTCACCATCTCCACGCTTTGTTGAACTGCGGCGGCGACGTCCGCACCGCGGTCCACGATGTTGAAAATGGCAAACATCACAAAGGTCGATATGACCATGGAGTACAACGTTGACAACAGACCGCCGATCATGGGCATGAGGCCGAGGACAAATGAGCCAACGAACATGACCACCAAGTAGGCGATCACGAATATCAGCGAGGGGACAAAGAACGAAAACCCCTGGAACAGTCTTCCGACATCCGGCGGAGGATCCCGCCGGTCAATCAAACCCAGGGCGATGAGGCTCAGTCCCGCGATCATGGGTCCGGCAAGGATTCCGACGGTAAGAACCGAAAGCACGGTGGCCAAGAGAGTTGAGAGGATCAGGACCAGGAAATGATCGCGGTACAATTCGAAACCGCGTCGTAAAACACTCGAAATATCGATCTGCGAATGCATCGCCGAAAATTACCCTCCTCAATTTCGCTATGATTAGCACTGGACGCTTCAAGCAGCAAGCGTCTGGGCAGCCCTCCGGATTGAAGACCCTCTCACGCGCCGCCGCCGCGCCGCACCGCCTCCATCGCCAGGCGAACCTGCCGGCTCGAAATATTATGGTCCTCCAGCAATGCCTCGTGTAGGGCGACGCCGCGCTGGACGTAGTCGCGGGTTGAGGCGGGGAGCCGCCGGATGTCGAATCCAGCGGCGCGAACCCGCTCCGGTCCCGCATTATAGCAGGCCAGCAGCAGGGCCCGTTCGTCGGCCTTCCAGCGGGACCGATGGCGGGCAAGGAATGCTTGCAGGTCGCTCAGGTAGGCCGCGCCGACCCGCCGGTTGAGTTCGGGGTCAAAAGCGCTAGAAAAAGGGATGCGGCGGCCGAAATGCCGAGCCGTCACCTCCGCCCAGGTTCGGGACATAATCTGCATCAAACCCCGTTCGCCCCGAGAGCCGATTTTACTGGGATCGCCGGATGATTCTAGTTGGATGATCGATTCGACCAAAAGGTCAGCGACCAACCTCGGATCCGGCACTCCCGCATCCGGCCGCCTCTGATGAAACATGGGTTCGCCTGTCTGGGCGGCATCCGCCGGTGCAGGCAAATCCAACCGTTCCGCGATTTCGTAACGGTTCATTGGCGCTTCCGCCCGCGCCAATTCGATCCCGAGCGCCAAACCCACAGCGCTCACCAGCCCAATCAGACCCTTTTTCATCGAGGTTCCTCCCTTCCACCCTGGTGACCTCATGCCGGCCACCCTGTTGGCCGGGGTTCAGTCCAGACGGGCCAAACTAAACACTAAATCGTTTAAGTCAAGTAAGGGGTTTTTGAAAATTTGTTTAGCTGGTAAGCATAGGTTTCGAGGTCGACTACCGCGGAGATCAGGGCGGACCGACAAAAAGGCGGAGGAAACGGGTACCTGCTGTGGGAGAATACGGTAGATCTATCAAGTTCCACGGAACGTGGACCGTCATAGACGTCGACTGCCCGATCCAAGGACCGGTTGGAGAGCCTGCGGTTTCGAGGACGTAGCGGATGCCGCCTAACGCATGGTGTACCAAACCGGTGGGCAAGACACCCGCCCACTCCAGCTTCGGCGGATACATCTGAAGAGCGAGGAAGTTAGGCTCGTCCCATGGGGATAGCAGGAATCGTAATGCGTTGGGCAGTCGGTTCGACCAAGCCGCCTCATTGTGACCCTGTCCACACCCGATGACGGTCAACAGGTCCTTGTACTCGGCGTAGCCGTCAAGGAGAAGGGATCCGCGGACCGGCCAGAAATGGTCCCACATGGAGGGGCCTTCCAAGGTTCCTGCGTCGATGTACACGCGAGCGCCCAAGGTTTCGTTCGAGGCGATCCAGCCACGGAAATTCGGCGCCGCCCACCAGGAAGGGGAAAAAATCCCGGCTTTTCCGAACGAGTTGGTCCGGAAAACGAGATAACTGCTGATGAGCCCGCCCATCGACGAGCCGGCTGTGAGTGTATTGGGCAAGTTTGTCAGCGTTCGGAACGCGGTATCGACCGCGGGTCGAACGTTGTGCACCAGGTAATTCGCGTATAGGTCTCCGATGCCGGACGGCCCCGCCCCGTTGTCGCCGGGCGGGGTGTACTCGGCAAGCCGGCCGGTGGTGTTGTCGACCGCAACCACGATCGCCTCCCGGACGCGACCTTGGCTGACTTCGCGGTTCATCGTGTGCTCAACGCCCCAGCTTCCAAAAGATCCACCCGGATCGAACAGATTCTGCCCATCGTGCATATAAAGCGCCGGGTAACGCTTCCAGACGTTGTTGGAGTAACCGCGCGGCAGGTAGATTCGAACCAGGCGGCCAGGCACCGCAGGCGCCCACGAGGACGGAATGAACTGAGTGACGATGGTCGGGGCGGATGGCGCTGCGGGCGGCCAGTAGTTGTAGATGTGGCCATCCTGCAAGAAGAACACGTCCAAAGGGGTGTAATAGTCCCCTGCCCCAAAGCCGGGGTATGGCGCGTTGTCCCAGTACTGGGTGCCGTTGAGGAATCCGTAACAGACGAATTGAACCGGAAGGCCCGCGCGAGCAAAGCCGGTCGCCACATGGAGATACTCTCCCGGGAACCGGCCGGGCCCGACCCTCTCCATCGGCTGGGAGGAGAAGTTGGTCCCATCCACTGAAAAGAGGACGAATACATTTGTCCATCCGCTGTGATAAAGCAGCGTTTTTCCGGGATACGGAGCCGGCGGAGGGGCTGCGGTGAATTGCGTGGTATTCGGCACTCCAGGCCATAGGACGTTAGTGTTGAGGCAGTGCTGGGAAGCAGAATCGACCCGGCTGATGAACTGGACTTCGACAGTGGAACCCGCCCGGACGGCTACGCGCCCGCTCCAAACATTGCCGAACGACCAGGCCAGGCGGATTGCGCCCGTGGGCTGCCAGCCCCCCAGCTCTGGCTGGTTCCCCACGACATACAGGCTGCGCCCCGGACCAGTGTTGGTGGTTACGGCGAATGAGAGGACCTCACGCCACGCGGCATCGCACCAGGCCGTTTGAACGCAGATGCCGGCGGTTGCCAGCGCCGCAAACGCAAGTTTCCATAACATGGAAACGGCTGACGCCGTTTTTACAGAGCATGGAACGCCATGGCGCACCGGGATCAATTTACACCATGTCCATACGGGGGTTTCGAGGACTGTCCCGATGGCAAGAGTCAGGCCGCCGAATGGTCGGAGCGCGTTATTTTTCCCGGATATATTCGTAGATGTTCAAGTAATGCTGAGCTGGATGGTTCCACGAATGGTCTTGGCGCATGCCGTTGACCATCAGCTCTCGCCAGTATTGCGGGTAGTGGTACCACATGCCGATCGCACGGCGCAGGGCGGATTCCAGCCCTTCGTTGTTGAGGTCATTGAAGACGTAGCCGTTCCGCTCGTGGTAGGGTTTATGCGCGTAATTCGCGTCAAAGACCGTGTCTGCAAGCCCGCCCGTGTTTCGGACAACCGGCACCGTTCCGTATTTCAGGCCGATCATCTGGGTCAGGCCGCAGGGCTCGAAGGCGCTTGGCACGAGGATCATGTCCGCGCCGGCGAAAATCAGGTGGGAGAGATACTCGTCAAAACTCAGCTCGAGGTGGCAGTCGGGGTTGTCATTGAGGTGCCGCTTGAGGTTCCAGAAATCGTGGCTGATGCCGGGATCGGGACTGGTGCCCAGCAGGACGAACTGGCAGCCGTTGGCCAGCGCGTAGAAGATGGCATGTCGGATTAGTCCGACCCCCTTCTGGTGGTCGAGCCGGCTGACGACGGCGATGATGGGCTTGAAATCGTGCCGCAGCCAGAAGCGGTTACGAAGCGCCTCCTTGTTCTTGTATTTGTCGTCGAGGTTGTTGAGCGAGTAACGGTGCGGAATGAACCGGTCGACTTCGGGGTTCCACTCGTTGTAATCGATCCCGTTGAGCACCCCGCCGCACTTGTTGCGATAGTACTGGAGCACGCCCTGCAGCCCGTGCCCCAGTCCTGTCCACATGATTTCGTGCATGTAGGTGGGGGAGACGGTGGTGACAAAGTTCGAAAACACGATGCCGCCCTTCATGATGTTCACCGCGTTGTGGTGCCGCGGGTCCTGAAGTCGGTCCATGGTCATGTAATGGGCGGGGTTCATGCCGATCTGGCGGAGAATGTGCTCGCCGGTAATGCCCTGGTGGTGGATGTTGTGGATGGTGTAGCACACCCGCGGATGGGTCATGCCGAAGTGCTTGTACGTCTCGAAGAGCATGACTGGCACCAGCCCGGTCTGCCAGTCGTGCACATGAATGATGTCGGGGTGCTTGTTGGTCTTGAGCATGAACTCAAGCGCGGCCTTGCTAAAGAAGGCGAATCGCTCGTCGTCGTCGTTGTGACCGTAAATGATTCCCCGATTGAAGAAATTCTTGAAGAAATGCGGCTCGATGAAGAAGCACTTTACGCCGTCCACAAACCCAAAGAAGACGTCACAGTGGACCCAGAAATGATGGAAGGGGACCCACAGGTCGCTATAGCATTTGTGGAAGCCCCAGATCCGATCATACTTCATCACGTCGTATTTCGGCAGAATCACCTCGACATGATGTCCTCGGATCGAGAGTTCGCGGCTAAGCCCCTGAACGACGTCCGCCAGGCCGCCCACCTTCGCAACGGTCGCAAATTCTGAAGCGATTTGGATGATAAACATGGGTCCTCCGAATCTGAAACGCTAAAGCCAATCAAAGACGGATAATTTCTTCAAGCACTTCCGGATACCGTTGCAAAAGAGGGTAGAGTTCAGTCATCACGTGTTCGTAGGCTTCCGGCCAAGGCCGATGCGAATTCCAGCATTCGACATCCGCTAGCAGAGAGGCTGCAAGGCACACGCCGAAGGCCTTCCGGTGAAGCGGCCGCCCGCTCGTGAGCACATCGTGAACCCGTGTCACGATGGGGATTCCGGAGATATTTCCCTCGGCGTCTGCTGGACCGTGGCGGAGGATTGCCTGGAGATGGCGCCAGTGACGGTTGCGCATGGCATATACGGGTTCCGGCAGCCGGGTATACCTGTCGAGCAGCGTCATCTCTTCTCGGATGGCCTCGCCATCTGGCAATTCCGCCAGAATCTTGGCAATCACCGAGCCATAGTTCTGCTCCCAAAGTTCATGCTCTTCCCGCTCGGTCAGCTCGCGTCCCTCCAGGAGCCGGGCGGCTTCCTTTTCAGCGAAGATAATGTGGTCGGTGAGGTAAGACCCGAGATAGGCCACCGTGATCGCTTTTTCGACCAGATGCCGCTCCCGTCGTACGATGGTGTGGATGCGCTGGCGAAGAACCCGGCCGAATCCGCGATTGCCGGGGTTTCCGGTCATTCGGTAGAGACGGGCGAAGGATCGGGCGCGCAGTTGATGCACCAGAGGGGGGGGCAACAACGGCGTCGTGATCATGCAGGGCACCTTGGCAACCTTTAGGTCCCAGATGGTTCCGGAGGGTGGACGGACGGAGGTGGTTTGCTCGGATAGGGATCTCCGGAAGGTCGCGATGCGGGAGGCGAAGGATTCTGGGATTCCGTCGCACTCGCTGACGCGGGATCGGCGCTCTTCTGCTCACCCGGGAGGACGGCAGGCGACGTTTCAAGGCGTAGCGAAGCCGCCGCACTCGGGATCTGAGCTCCTGGCGAGGAGGCAACCACCGGTCCCGTGGCCGCTGCCGGTGCAGCGGGCTTTGGGGTTTCACCCGCGGATTTGGCGGCCTGCGACGCGGGATCTGCCGCTTTCGCGGCCGTCGGCGTGGCCTCGACAGAAACCGGCGCCGGCTTGACAGCCGCTGTGGTCGCCGGGGCTGCCGCAGCGCGGGCGGGTCGAACGCGCCGGAAATACATTGCAGCCAAGGGCGGCAGCGTGAACAGCAAGGAGTAATTTTGGTTGTGCCATTTTCGAGGCTCGGCAACAAACCGCGTCGCCCGCGCCACATCGCTGCCGCCAAATTCCGCGAGGTCGCTGTTCAAAATGACTTCGTACTCGCCGGGCTCCGCAACGCCGAGCCGGTAGCCGTGACGGACCACGGGGGTGAAGTTGAACACGCAGACGACAAACTCCCCGGGCTGCGACCCCTTTCGCTGGAAGGAGAGGATGCTGTTGTCGTGGTCGTGGAGGTCGATCCACTCAAACCCTTCCCAACTGAAGTCGATCTCATGCAGCGCCGGATGGGCCTTGTAGACGCGGTTCAGGAACGCGACGAAGTCCTGTAGTTTCTTGTGAGAATCGTACTGCAACAGATGCCAGTCGAGGCTGGCGGCATAATTCCACTCATTCCACTGGCCAATTTCCGCGCCCATAAAGAGCAATTTCTTGCCCGGATGCGCATACATGTAGGCATACAGCAACCGGAGATTCGCAAATTTCTGCCAAAGGTCCCCCGGCATCTTGCTGAGCATCGCGCCTTTCCCGTGCACGACTTCATCATGGGAGAACGGCAGGATGAAGTTCTCGTTGAAAGCGTAGATCATCGAGAACGTCAGATTGTTGTGGTGCCACCGACGGTAGATGGGATCCTTCTGCATGTATTGCAGCGTGTCGTGCATCCAGCCCATGTTCCATTTCAATCCGAACCCGAGACCCCCGTCATAAACCGGACGCGACACTTTCGGCCACGCGGTGGACTCTTCCGCGAACGTCAAAATACCGGGAAATTCCTTGTGAACGATTTCGTTGAATTTCTTGAGAAAATCGACCGCCTCGAGATTTTCGCGGCCGCCGTATTGGTTGGGGATCCACTCGCCCGGGCCGCGGGAGTAATCGAGGTACAGCATGCTCGCGACAGCGTCCACGCGCAATCCATCAATATGGTAGACGTCGAGCAGGAAGATCGCATTCGAAAGCAAGAATGAGCGCACCTCATTCCGTCCGTAGTTGAAGATCAGCGTGCCCCAATCTCGGTGCTCGCCCTTGCGCGGGTCGGCGTGTTCATAGAGATGCGTTCCATCAAAATAGGCGAGGCCGTGCCCGTCCTTCGGAAAATGCGCGGGGACCCAGTCCAGAATCACGCCGATACCTTCCTGATGGCATCGGTCCACGAAATATTTGAAATCGTCCGGCGTCCCGTAACGGGAGGTGATCGAGTAGTAACCAATGGTTTGGTAACCCCAAGAGCCGTCAAACGGGTGCTCGGAGAGCGGCAAAATCTCGATGTGTGTGAACCCGAGCTTCTTGACATACGGTATGAGCGTATCGGCAAGCTCGCGATACGTGAGCCAACGGTTTCCCTGCTCAGGGACGCGGCGCCAGGAACCGAGATGCACCTCATAGACGCTGAGGGGCTTCTTGTACCAGTCGGTTGTCTTGCGCTTCTCCATCCACTCGGCGTCATTCCATTTGTATTTGTGGTTATCCCACACCACCGACGCCGTCCGCGGCCTCAGCTCGGAACAAAACGCGTACGGATCCGCCTTCTGCGCGAGAAAATCGTTGCGGCCCTTGACCTCAAACTTGTAGAGGTCGCCGGGCCGCAAGCCGGGGATGAAGAGCTCCCACACTCCGGATGATCCGCGGTTTTGCATCGGGTGATGCCGACCGTCCCACCGGTTGAAATTGCCGATTACGCTCACGCGGATCGCGTTCGGCGCCCATACCGCGAAGTGAACGCCCTCGACGCCGTTGAGCGTCATTGGGTGGGCGCCCATCTTTTCGTAGGTGCGGTAATGCGTGCCCTCGCCGAATAGGTACTGATCGAAATCCGTGATGACGAGCGGGAAACTGTATGGGTCGTAAACCTCCCAGACATGCCCGTCAAAACCGGTCATGCGCAGCCGATATTGACCCTTCTCGATGCCGCTGGTGACCAGCTCGAACAGGCCGTCCTTGTGCGTCCTCTCCATCCGCTGCGGCGTTCCGCCTCGAATCAGATCGACGTGCGCGGCGAAGGGCTGAAAGGTCCGAACCACTTGCCGATCCTGAAAGGGATGAACGCCGAGGACATCGAATGGCGCTCCGTGCATGCCGTAAACGATGGCTTTTACCGCCCCATCCGGAAGGGTTGACTTCATAGAAATTCCCTCTCGCAAGCGCTATGCGCCGTCATTTGATAAACCATCCCCGGCCCCCCTGTCACGGCGAATGTTCCTCCGCCGCGCCGCGGCCCCGGCTTTCCCGCCCCTCGAGCAGCTCGAGATAGACCGCCTCCATCCGCCGAATGGTCCGCAACCCGTCGAATTCCCGGATCCGTTCTCGCGCTGCCTCGCCGAGTCGCGCGCGCAACGCAGGATCCTCGAGAAGCCGAATAATGTGTCGCGCCATCATCGCCGAATCGCCGGGCGCGAACAGCAGAGCCGTCTTCTCATGCTCCAGGATTTCGCCCTGCCCGTCGGCGGTCGAGGCGACGGCGGGCACGCCGGCCAGCATTGCCTCATACAACGTGTTCGGCGTGCCCTCGCGGTGGCTCGGAAACACCTGCACGTCGAAACACTGGATCACCTGGCGGACATCCCGTCGAAACCCCAAAAACCGCACGGCCCGCTCAAGGCCCCGCTCTGCCACGCGGCGCCGGACCTCCGCCTCGAACGCTCCATCGCCGACGATCCAGCACTTCACGGCCGGATGGCTCGCCAGCACGGTTTCCAGCGCCTGCAGGGCATCCAAATGCCCTTTGTGCGATTCAATCCGCCCAACGATCCCCAGCAGCGGATCCGATGGCGAAGTCCCGAACTCCGCGCGCAGCGCGGCTCGCCATTCCGGCGTGGTCGGCGGGAGGTCATCCATCAAAATCCCGTTGTAGAGCGTCTCGACGATCTCCGCCTTCAAGTACCGCTTCTCGATGCAAAAGCGGCGGGTGCTCTCCGACACCGCAAAGGCATAATCTGTCCACGGCGCCAACAGCCACTCCACGGGGCGCTGGTACACCGGCACGCGCCCGTAGTTGCACCGCTCATGCACGATCACCGGCAGCCCGAGCAGGCGTCCCGCGATCCGGCCCCACGTGCACGCGCCGTAGCCGTGGCAATGCAGGAGGTCCACGCGCTCCTCCCGGATCAGGCGCAGGAGGGCCGTCAGATTTCGCGGGTCCAGTCGCCCGTGGCCCAGGACCCTTGGGTGAATTCCCGCAGCGACCATCTGCTCCGCCGCCCGATCCCATCCCTTCCGGCTGCACAGAAGGACGCGAAACCGCGTCGAATCGAAATTCGGAATCCACCATTGGAACGCGCGCGCGACGCCGTGCAACGTCGCTTCGCGTCCGCCGAAATGCTCGCACAAATGCAGAATCGTGTACCGCCCGCGCTCGTCCATCAGCTCCGAATCCGGCGCACCTCGGCGGGCACGCCTGTTGCAATCGCATGGTCTGGGATATCTTTCGTCACAACGGCGCCCGCGCCGATGATGGCTCCCGCGCCGATTCGCGTGCCGTCCAGCACTTTCACGCCCGCCCCAAGCCAGGCGCCCTCGCCGATCGTCACACCGATCGCCGTGCGGGGCTGGTCCAGCGGCGCCATGTCCGTGCGGTCGTACGCATGCCCCCCGCCGATCACGTAGGTGTAGGCCGCGAACATCGTTCGCGGTCCCACCTCCACGCGCGCCCCGGAAAAGATCTCACAATTGAATCCGAGGTTCACATAATCTCCCAGAACAATATCGCCATTCTTGCAGCTCAGAATCGTGTTGCGCCCAATGAACACCCCTGAGCCGATGCGGATCCCCTCGTTCGACGTACCTTTCGCGTCCAGCACGCAGTGGTCGTCGATCACCACGTTATCGCCAATCCGGATCTTGTGCGGGTGCCGAAGGACCACCCCCGCGCCAAAAACCACACCCCGTCCGCACTCGCCGAGCAGCAGCGGATACAGCTTGCTCCGCAGGAACAACCCCAGCGCGCCCGGCACGTAACACAGCGAGGTGACCAGCTCATACCGCAGCAAAGCGCCGAGGCCCGGCTGCCCGACCACGAGGTCCCTGTACTTTGCCAACGCGGATTTCCTCTCCGCAAAAAGCTCTTTTTGAATCTCGACCGATTCGCGTTGCATAACCTACTGCATCCGAACCGCCACCCCTCGCAGCGTTCAGAGCCACCCTTTCGCCACATACGCTCGAGCCGTTTCCACAATCCCTCGCTCATTATCGTAGCGCGGCGTGAAACCGAGTCGATTCCGCATCTTCGACACATTGAACGCGCGGTCCTTGGTGTAAAACGCCACGCGCCGCCGGTGCAATGGTGGCTCCTTCCCGAGGACCCGACACACCGCTTCGCAAGCCGCCGCCGCGGCAAAAACCGGCGCGGCCGGGATCCGAAACGGCACAAAGGGACGCCCAAGCGTCCGCGCAATCAGCCGACCCATCTCCTCCAAGCTGATCGGCTCAAGATTCCCAATAATGAACACCTCGCCCTCCGCCGCGGGATGAACCGCCGCGATGAGCATTGCCTCGCACAAATCCTCCACGTGGATCAAGTGGTACAGGCATTTCCCAAAGCCCAGCAGCGGGAAGATGCCCCGCTTCGCCATTTTGAAGAGCTTCAACAGACGTGTATCGTCCGGCCCCATGATCGCCGCGGGTCGAATCACCGTGAACGGCACACCAAATCGCGGCGCATTCTCGCGCAGCCACAGTTCCGCCTCCGCTTTCGTCTTCTGGTACACATCGCCCGGCGCGAACCGATAGGACTCGTCCGCCGGCGGATCGTCGATGTGGCCGTGCACCCCCACGGTGGAAACATGGACGAACCGTTTGAAGCCCGGATTCCGCGACACCGCCTCGACCAACAGCTTCGTGCTCGTCACATGGACAAGTCCATACATCTCGTCCGGGATGCCCGCCGTTCGGTACGCGGCCGCGATGTGGAACACATACTCGGCGCCGTCCGCAGCTTCGCGCACCGTCTGCGGGTCGAATACCTGGCCCCGGATCCATTCCACCGGCAGCTCGCGCAGCGACTCCGGCGGATCCCGCCGGGTGATCGCCCGCACACGCGCGCCGCGCTCGACAAGTTTCCTCGTCAGCACGGAGCCGGTGAAGCCCGTCGCGCCTGTCACGAGCACCTGCACCCCGCCCCACGAATCCGCGCGCCCGCCGGCATCCGCGCCGCCATTCATCGCCCGCTTTTCCATGCCGGTGAAATTACAGAGCATGGAAACCGTTGCGAACAGTTTTTCCAAACAATGGAATTTTTCGGCGCCGTAACTGCTACGAGAACGAAGTCGCTATAAGCGCGTGCGGTGCTGGCGAGGCGTGGGTCGCGGTGTATAGTGGCGGCCATGGCGGACATCGTCCTGAGCACGTTCAATGCGCGGTACAGCCACACGGCTTTCGGCCTGCGCTACCTGATGGCGAACCTCGGCGACCTGCGCCCGCGGGCGCGCATGCTCGAGTTCGACATCAAGACGCCCGTGCACCGCGCCGCAAACACAATCCTCGCCGAACGGCCCCGGATCGTCGGGCTCGGCGTCTACATCTGGAACGCGCTCGAGTCGCTCGAGTTGGTGCGCATCCTCCGCGCCGAGGACCCCGGGCTTCGGATCGTGCTCGGGGGACCCGAGGTGAGCCACGAGATCGAAAAACAGGAACTGTGCGCGCTCGCCGACCATATCGTGACCGACGAGGGGGACCTGGTCTTCCCCGCCCTCTGCCGGGACCTGCTGGCCGGCTGCCCGCCAGCCGAGCGCGTCATCCGCGGAGGGTTCGTCGACGTTCGCAAGCTTGTGCTTCCCTACTCGCTCTACACGGACGAAGACATCCGCCACCGCGTGGTCTACGTGGAAGCCTCGCGGGGCTGCCCGTTCACCTGCGAATTTTGCCTTTCCTCGCTGGACGTGCCCGTTCGACGGTTTCCGCTGGAGACCCTGCTGCCCGCATTCGAAGACTTGCTGGCGCGCGGTGTGCGGCATTTCAAGTTTGTCGACCGCACCTTCAACCTCAGCATCAAATACAGCCTTGAGCTTTTGGCGTTTTTTCTCGACCGCTACGAGCCGGGGCTTTATTTGCACTTCGAAATGATTCCGGACCGGCTGCCGGAGGACCTGCGCGACATCCTGACCTGTTTCCCGCCTGGATCACTGCAATTCGAGGTCGGCATCCAAACGTTCAACGAGGAAGTCGCGGCGCGAATCCGCCGCCGGCAGAATTACGCCAAGACGGAGGAGAATCTGCGCTGGCTCCGCGCGCACACCGGCGCCCATTTGCATGCCGATCTGATCGCCGGCCTTCCGGGCGAATCGTGGGACAGTTTCGCGCGCGGGTTCGACCGCCTGCTTGCCCTAGAACCGCACGAAATTCAGGTCAACATCCTGAAGCGATTGCGCGGCACGCCAATCGTGCGCCACGATGAGGAATTTGCGATGCTCTATAACCCCGCGCCGCCTTATGATCTGTTGTCAAACCGCGATTTGACGGCAGAGCAGGTCGCTTCGCTGCGGCGGTTCGGCCGCTTCTGGGACCTCTTTGTGAACCGCGGCAATTTCGTCGAAACGGCTCCCAAAATCTGGCGCGGCCAGCCTTCGGCCTTCGAGGCCTTTCATGACTTTTCAGAATGGCTCCACACGCGATGGGGCCGCGACCACTCGATCCCCTTGGACGAGGCCGCGGAGGCGCTGTTTGACTGGCTCGTTCGGCACGGAGAGGAGCCCGCATCGCTGGCACAGGCCATCTGGAGGGACCTCTGCCGTGCCGCGCCGAGGAACCGACCCCGCTTCCTCGCCCCCTATCTTGGCGACGCCCCGCGGCCAGCCGCGCGCGGGACCGTGCTGAACCGAGGTCTCATCCGGCAGGCCCGCCACACTGCGGCCCCTGCGCCGGCGCCCGTCGACCAGTAGCAATTCCGGCTGTAGCCAGCCGGGCCGCCGAATGCTACAACAGCGCAGCTGAAGGAGATTGCGCATGAACGAATATTTCCCGGACGTTCCTCCGATCCGCTACGAAGGCCCAGAATCGAAAAATCCACTCGCCTTCAAAGTGTATGACCCCGCCGCCAAGGTGGGGGGGCGCACCATGGCGGACCATCTGAAATTCGCCGTCTGCTACTGGCACACCTTCAAGGGCACAGGCAGCGATCCGTTCGGCGGCCCGGTTTACGACCGTCCATGGAACGTCGGATCGGACCCGATGGAAGTCGCGCGGCGCACGCTGGACGCCTGCTTTGAGTTCATTTCGAAGCTCGGCGTCAAATACTGGTGTTTCCACGACCGCGACATCGCGCCCGAGGGCGACACGATTGCGGAGACCAACAAACGGCTGGAGGAAATCGTCGCGCGGGCCAAGTCGCTTCAAAAGGCAACCGGCATCAAGCTGCTGTGGGGCACCGCAAACCTCTTCAGCCATCCGCGGTACAGTCACGGCGCGGCCACAAATCCAGACCCTCGCGTCTTCGCGCATGCGGCCGCGCAGATTCGCCGTGCGCTCGACGCGACCGTCGAACTTGGCGGCACGGGCTATGTCTTCTGGGGCGGCCGGGAAGGCTACGTCTCGCTGATCAACACCGATATGAAACGCGAGCGCGAGCAACTCGCCCGCATGATGCACATGGCAGTCGACTACGCCAAATCAATCGGCTTCAAGGGCATGTTCTTCATCGAGCCGAAACCCAAGGAGCCCTCGACGCACCAATATGATTTTGACGCGGCGACCGCGCTCGGCTTCCTCAAGGAATTCGAGCTCGAGCCCTACTTCCAGCTCAACATCGAGGCGAACCATGCCACGCTGGCGACGCATTCCTTCGAGCATGAGCTGCGCGTCGCGTCCGATGCGGGCAAGCTCGGCAGCCTCGACATCAACCGGGGCGACCAGACCGTCGGCTGGGATACCGACCAATTCCCGACCAATTTGTATGACGCGGTCGCCGTGATGCGCGTCCTCCTAAAACAGGGCGGCCTCAAGTACGGCGGCCTGAATTTCGACGCCAAGGTTCGCCGCGGCTCCTTCGACACGGTGGACCTGTTCCACGCCCACATCGGCGGCATGGACACATTCGCGAAGGGACTGCTGATCGCACACCGCATGAAAGAGGACGGCGTCTTTGAGAAATTCATCGAGGAGCGTTACGCCGGCTGGAAGACCGCCATGGGCAAAAAGATCCTGGCCGGCAAGGCGACGCTGCCGGAGCTGGAAGAATGGGCGGCCAAAGTGGGGGAGCCGCCCCGCACGAGCGGACGCCAGGAAATGCTTGAGAACATCTTCAACGAGTACCTGTTCGGTTTACGCTGACACGCCGTTTCGGCGCGTGCGGCTAATCACCGACGGAGAGGAAACCTAATCGCTGATGATCCCGCCCCGCCCGCGAGGCGAAGGGAGGATTCTACGATCCGCGTCGAACCGCTGCGGGCGGCGTACCAAACCATGAGCGAAAGGCTCGCGTGAAATTGGCGGGATCCTCGAAACCCAGAATCTCCGCAATTTCCTTGACCAGCAGGTCCGTGGTCTGCAGCAGCGTCATCGCGCGGTTCATCCGGATGTGCTGAAGGTAATGGGACGGGCGCTCACCGCCGAACCGCTGGAAGAGCCGACACATATAGGCCGGGTCCACATGACAGGCGGCTGCCGCCTCGCGGAGCGACCGGATCGCCCCGCCCTTTTCCTCTAGAAAACGGCGGCACCGCATATAGCTGAAAAACGCCCGCTCGCGGCCCCCTGACCCATTCACCAGCAAATCCGGCAATTTCATCAGCGCATATCGGAGCGCCTCGGCGCAGCAGGCGTCGCGATCGCGCCGGTTCGAGAGCGCGAAGTCAATCAGGTCGTCGAGGATCTGGCGGATCCGTTCCGGGCGCCCGACTGCGGCAGCCGTTCCGGGCGGCAGCCGAGCCGCGCGTAGCGCCGCCGCAGCGCCGCGCCCGCCGAGCACAATGAAATACTTCCCCATCGGATGGAGAGGATCGCATTCAATGCGGTGCGCGATGCCGGGCCCGTAGGCAAAAACCGAGCCAGGACCGAGCCGATGGGTCGTCCCGTGGATGACAAGCCGGCCGGAGCCTTCCGCCACGAATTCCAGCACGGGATGCGGAAATCCAGGGCGCTCGATCGCGTAATCCGGCGCACACCGCTCATATCCCCCGCCAACGACGCGCAGCCCGTTCCGGCTGCGAGCGGCCGGCCGAAAATGAAATCGCCTCGCTTCGGACACCTGTGAACTGAAGTAACGGCTGAGCCGGTCCGGCGGGTTGCGGGAATTCATCGCCGCACGATTGTCGCCAAAGAGCTGAAAAAGTCAAAATTTGACAGGCAAAGGACAACTCGGACGCTCGTCGGCTCGCCGGCGAGGCGCTAATGTAAGAAAAATTTTAGGAGGATATCGCATGAACTATCCGCGCATCGGTATTCGGCCCACCATCGACGGCCGCCGCGGCGGCGTCCGCGAATCGCTTGAAGACCAGACGATGAAGCTGGCGCAGGCGGCTGCCAACCTGATCTCGGAACGGCTCCGCTATCCCAACGGATCTCCCGTGGAGTGCGTCATCGCCGACACCTGCATCGGCGGCGCCGCAGAAGCTGCCGCCTGCGCGGCGAAGTTCCGCCGCGAAAACGTCGGGGTCTCGCTGACCGTCACGCCATGCTGGTGCTACGGATCCGAGACGATGGACATGGATCCGCTGACGCCCAAGGCCGTGTGGGGCTTCAATGGGACGGAGCGGCCCGGCGCCGTTTACCTTGCCGCCGTTTTGGCGGGCCACGCCCAGAAGGGCCTGCCGGCCTTCGGGATTTACGGGCGCGACGTCAAGGACGCGGGCGATTACACCGTCCCCGATGACGTCGCTGAAAAAATTCTGCGCTTCGCGAAGGCCGGCCTCGCCGTTGCGATGATGCGCGGGCGCGCCTACGTCGCGATGGGCGGCGTTTCGATGGGCATCGCCGGGTCGATCGTCGACCAGTCCTTCTTTGAGCGGTATCTCGGCATGCGAGTGGAGACGGTCGACATGACCGAATTCATCCGACGTCTCGAGCGCGGGATTTACGACCCGGACGAGTTCGAGAAAGCCAAGGCGTGGGTCAAGCAATACTGCAAGGAGGGCAAGGACTACAACGCGAAGGAAAAGCGCCGCTCGCGCGAACAGCTCGACCGCGAGTGGGAAATTTCGATCAAGATGGCGATGATCGCCCGGGACCTGATGGTCGGCAACCCGAAGCTCGCCGAAATGGGGTATGGCGAAGAGGCGCTGGGCCACGACGGCCTCGCCGGCGGTTTCCAAGGCCAGCGCCAGTGGACCGATCACATGCCCAATGGCGACTTCCTCGAGGCGATCCTGAACAGCTCGTTCGACTGGAACGGAATCCGGGCGCCCTACATCGTGGCCACGGAGAATGACGCCCTGAACGGCGTCTCCATGCTCTTCGGGTATCTGCTCACCAACACCGCGCAAATTTTCGCGGACGTCCGCACCTACTGGAGCCCGGCAGCCGTCAAGCGGGTGGCCGGCTACCAGCTCAAAGGTGACGCGGAGGGCGGAATTCTGCATCTGATCAATTCCGGACCGGCCGCACTCGATGGTACCGGACAGCAGAGCCGCAATGGCAAACCCGCAATGAAGCCGTTCTGGGAAATCACGGAGGCCGAGGTGAAGAAATGCCTCGCCGCGACGACCTGGCACCCCTCGATTACCGAATACTTCCCCGGCGGCGGCTGGTCCACGCGATTCCTCACACGCGGCGGAATGCCGGTGACGATGTGCCGGCTGAACCTTGTCGCCGGGCTTGGACCCGCCCTGCAAATCGCGGAGGGCGTGACGATCGACCTGCCCGCCAAGGTGCACGATGCGCTCGACCAGCGGACGAATCCCACGTGGCCCACGACGTGGTTTGTCCCTCGCATCACGGGCAAAGGGGCATTCGCCGACGTCTACACGGTCATGAACAACTGGGGTGCAAATCATGGCGCAATCAGCTATGGCCACATCGGCGCCGACTTGATCACGCTGGCGTCGATGCTGCGGATCCCCGTGTACATGCACAATGTGGACGAGCAGGCGCTGTTCCGGCCCGCGGCGTGGAACCTGTTCGGCACGGCCGACCGCGAGTCCGCCGACTTCCGCGCTTGCGCCAATTTTGGTCCGCTATACGCCTGAGCTGACCCGGTCGCTCGACGGATCCTCGAGACCCGCCCACGGCGCAACCGCCTCATTAGGGTCGCGCCGGAGGCGGGTTTCTGTCTGGGCGATCTCGAGAGTCCTCCGCCGAAACGATCGCGTTCGCGCCGTCACGTTGACACCCCCGCATTCGCGGTGTTAGCGTTGAAGCGATTCAACCGAGATGATGAGGAGATGGATCAGCGGTGCAGCCGCAGGGATTTTCTTGTGGCTATGTGCCGCGCCCGAAACGTCGTGGTCCCAAGCCAGACAAAGCATCCGGGTGCTGAGCATCCAGCCAACAACCGGCGTGGCGCGCGCGGCGACCGGGTTCCATCCCGCCGCCGGCGAACGCCTGACTCGCTTTTTGGAGGACGGGGTCGAAGTTCCGGCCGCTGTCCTGGAAGTGACCTGGGAGCAGTCCCCCGGGCTGGCTCCCGCCGGAGCGGCTCTCCAACTGGAGTATCGGCTGTCGGGCGACCCGCGGGTGCGCACGATTCGCCGAACGCTACCTGCGCGGGAGCGAGGTCCACGCACGGAGCGCTTCGAAATGCCGCTCACCCCTGCCGGCGGCATGCGGGTGACCGCGTGGCGGCTGCGCGTGGTGGCGGGCGAGCGAGTGCTTGAGGAAATCACGTCGGCGGGGTGGAGATAACGCGGATGGCTGATCACGTGGCTTCACAAGACAAAGTTTGGGTGGCCATCCATGACCGCGTCGCGCTGATCCGCGTCGAGGGCCGGGGCTCCTTCAAATCCAGCACCGCGCTCAAGGAATTCGGCCGGTCGGCGATAGGCGCCGGCTGCACCCGAGCGGTTCTCGACATGGGCGCCTGCGTGGGCATGGACAGCACCTTCATGGGCACGCTGGCCGGACTCGCCACGCGCCTTCGCCAGCACGAAAACGGCGGGATGGTTCTCTACAACCTCAGCCCGCGCGTTCGCGCTCTCGTCTCCACGCTCGGCTTGGACCGGCTCGTCGAAGCCTATGAAGCCGGCGCCACTCCCGACTCCCTCTATGACCTTGCGCAGTTGAGCGACCGAATGCGCGAATTGCAGTCGGCCCCGGAGTCGAGAGACGCCATTACCCGTACGATGATCGAGGCGCATGAACACCTGGTTTCGCTGACGCCGGAAAATCTTCCGCGCTTCAAGGATGTACTGAGCTATCTTCGCGAGGACCTGAACCGAGCGCAGGAGCCGCCGTCGCTTTAAAGGTCCGAGGCTCGTAACTCCGAAGCTCTTGTGGAGGCCATCGTTCTGCCTTGCGTTGGGGGGAGGCGCATGGCTAAATCCCCTCACGTATGCGCGAATGCCACATCAAGCATGAGGAGCGCGGAGATGTTGACATTCTCCACCTCGATGGCGCCCTCGATGCCTACTCGTTTCCACGCCTTGAAAGCGCCCTCAACGGTCTGCGAGACCGGCAGCGGCACCGGATTGTCCTCGACTGCCGGCATCTGGATTACATCAACAGCGCTGCCCTCGGCGCGCTAATCGGTTTCGCCCGCAGGGCTCGCGAAAACGGCGGCGATCTCAAACTGGCCGCGTTGACCCCAAAAATTCAGAGCATCGTCGAGCTGCTCGGCTTCGACAAAATTTTGCAAGTCTTCCCAGATGCCGAACTCGCCATTCACAAGTTCAAGCCCTGAATGCCCACCTCGGAGCGCCGCATGAGTCCCGAGAAAGACCTCAAGATTGAGGGGTTTGTGACCCTTCACCTGCCCTGCCGATACAGCTATTTGCGCATGATTCGCCAGTCGGTGCTCGATATTTGCGCGCGGGCGGGCCTTTCGGAGGTCAAGACTGCCCAGCTCGAAATGGCCGTGGATGAGGCGTGTGCGAATGTCATTGAACACAGCTACGGCGGCGAGGCGAACGCGACCGCCAATCCCAATCACCCCGGCATCCGCATCAATCTCATCCAGTGCAAGGATCGGGTGATTGTGGAGATTTACGACCGCGGAAAGGGGTTTGACTTCGACAACCAGCCTAGCATCGACCCTGAAACATACGTCCTAGAAGGCCGCCAGCGCGGCCTGGGCATGTACATCATCCGCAAGTTTGTCGATGACGCGATCTACGAGCGCGGCACGCCTGCGGGTAACTGCCTCCGGTTGACGAAGTTTTTTTGACCATTATCTTCGTTGAAACGGTCGGGCGACCCAACCGTCGCCCCGTAAATCGTTCCTCATGATGCAAGCACCAGAATCTTCCCCGAGATCTTCGCCGGGCGAAACCGAGGCGCCTCCCGCGGAGACGCCTCTGCCGTCGGCGGATGCGCAGGCATTACCGGCCGAAAATCCCTCTGCGGAGACCGCTTCCGCGGAAGCCCTGCTCGAGCGCGCCCAGGAGGAACTGGAGACGCTGAAAGACCGCCATCTGCGGCTCCAAGCCGATTTTGAGAACTTTCGCCGGCGCACCCAGCGGGAGCGGGCGGAAGCCCAGGTCCGCGCGCTGGAGGAGCTGATGCGCAATCTGCTCCCCGTTCTTGATCATTTCGAGATCGGACTGCGCAGCGCCGCGGACCATGGCGCGGATGATGCAATCCGATCCGGATTCGAGCTGGTGCAGAATGAACTGCTGCGTGTCCTTGAGCGCGCCGGTCTGACCGCGGTTGACGCTCAGCCGGGCAGCGTGTTTGACCCCCACCAGCATGAGGCGGTCTCGCATGCGCCGTCCGATCAATACGGGCCCGACACGATTCTCCAACAAACGAGGCGCGGCTATCGGCTGGGCCCCGCCCTGCTGAGGCCGGCGCAGGTGATCGTCTCTAGTGGACCCGGGCCGGCCGCACCGGCGCCGGAAACCTCCCATGCCGACGAATAAACGGGATTATTACGAGGTTCTCGGCGTCAGCCGCGGGGCCACGACGGAGGAGATCAAGAAGGCCTACCGCAAACTCGCGCTCCAATACCATCCGGATAAAAACCCCGGCAACAAGGAGGCCGAGGAAAAATTCAAGGAGATCTCCGAGGCCTACGAAGTCCTGAGCGACCCTGCTAAGCGCGAACGGTATGATCAGTTCGGCCATGGCGCCTTCGGCCCCTCCGGCGGTGGGGGCGGCTTCCAGGGCGGCGGCTTCGGGGGCATCGACCTGGAAGAGGCGCTCCGCACCTTCATGAGCGCCTTTGGCGGAGGTGGCGGAAGCATCTTCGACGACTTTTTCGGCGGCGCCTCACGCGGCCGGGACCCGGCGCGCGGCATCGATTTGCGCGTCGATCTGGAAATCGACTTTGAAGAGTCGGTGTTCGGCTCCACGCGTGAAATCTCGTTGACAATGATGGATGAATGCGAGGTTTGCCGCGGCACTGGCGCCGAGCCCGGCACCAAGCAGGAAGTCTGCCGGCGTTGCGGCGGGACCGGCATGGTCGTGATGAGCAGCGGCTTTTTCCAGGTGCGTCAATCCTGC
Source organism: Kiritimatiellia bacterium (assembly GCA_025054615.1). NCBI lineage: Bacteria > Pseudomonadati > Kiritimatiellota > Kiritimatiellia > Kiritimatiellia bacterium. The sequence continues at coordinate 85,070 of JANWZO010000002.1, read as the reverse complement.
CCGGACTGCAACGGCGCCGGCATGCGCATCTCCAGGCCGTGCCGGACCTGCGGCGGGGAGGGGCGGGTAAAAGCTCGGCGAACCATTCAGCTCAAGATCCCGCCCGGCGTCGAAACAGGCTCGCGGCTGCGGTTGGCCGGCAAGGGCGAGGGCGGATCCCGCGGCGCGCCTCCCGGCGACTTGTATGTCGTCATCCACGTGCGACCGCACCCCTTCTTCCAGCGTCGCGGCGACGACATTTACTGCGAGGTTCCGATCCCCTTCACCATAGCGGCGCTCGGCGGGGAAATCGAAGTGCCGACAATCCACGGCTATGCCAAACTGAAAATCCCGCCCGGTACGGAGAGCGGCACGATCATGCGCCTACGCGGCAAGGGCGTTGGCGCGCCGAACGGCTATAGCGCTGGCGATCAGCACGTTCGCCTGAACATCGTTGTGCCGGAGCACGTCAGCCGTTCTGCGCGCGACCTGCTCCAGCGGCTCGATCGTGAAATCCGACCGGAAGACTACAGGGAACTTCGCGAGCTCCGCCGGGTTGCCGACGAATTCTACGCGCGGAAAGCGGCCGTCGAACGCAGTTGAGGCCGCCATGCGCTGCTATGTGCCACCCGGGGATTGGCGGGCGGATCACCTTCAGCTTCCTCCCGACGAGGTGCATCATCTCCACACCGTAATGCGGGCCCGTCGCGGCGAAGAGGTCATGGCGTTCGACGGAGCGGGGCGTTCGGCACTCTGCCGCATCGAGGAGCTTGAGCGGCGGAGCGGACGACTCGAGGTCATCCAGCAGTTCCAACACCCCAAACCGGCGCCCGAGGTCATCCTGCTTCAAGGCATGCCTCGAGAGCAAAAGATGGACTTTCTAATCCAGAAGGCAACGGAGCTTGGAGCGCTCCGGCTGATACCTGTGCAAACCGACCACGCCGTGGTTCGCGTTCGGGAGGATATGGAGGCCGCCAAGTTGGCGCGCTGGCAGCGGATAGCACTAAACGCGGCGAAGCAATGCGGCGCCCACTGGATCCCCGCCATTGATCCCGTCCGGCCGCTCGCGGAAGCGCTGGCAACTCTGCCGTTCGTTGAGCTCCTTTTGCTTTGTTCCCTGGAGCCCGATGCCCAGCCCATCCGCACCGTGTTGGCGTCCGCACGGCGATCGCCTCCGGCGCGAATCGCCGTCCTCATCGGCCCGGAAGGCGATTTCAGCGCGCGCGAACGCGCGGCCGCACGGAACGCGGGCGCTCGGCCTGTAAGGCTCACGACATCGGTGTTGCGCAGCGAAACGGCCGCGCTGTTCGCGCTCAGCGTGCTGAATTATGAGTTCGGCGCGGTTTTGACCGGCGCCGGACCTGCCTAAGGGGCGGCCCGCAAATCGGCACGCCGGTCAACGCCGGTGAGAGCTGCGTTCCACCGGCCGTGCCTTTTCGTTCGCGCAGCAGAGCCCGCATCATGGGGCTGACGTAAAAGCGGCGCTCTAGCACTGCGCGGGCCGCAGCGGCCAGTTCAGCGGGCGCGTTACTTTTCATAATAAACCCGTTCGCCCCCGCTCGAAGCACAGGCTCGGCAAACAGAGACTCGCGATGAAGGCTCGCTACGAGAATTCCGAGGCGCGGAAACGCGCGCCGAACCTCGGCAATGAAGGCAAGCCCGTCCTCCCTCGGGAACACAAGGTCCATGATGAGCAGATCCACAGGCTTGCGTCGAAGGGCGCGCATCGCCTGCTTCAGCGACGAGGTTTCTCCGGTAACCAAAAGGGCCGGGTCTGTTTCAATAAGGCGGCGGATGGCCTTGCGGACTAACGGATGGTCATCGGCGAGCAGTACGCGGTACGGTCCTTCTCTCATGATTTTTAAGTAGGCGCGGCACGTCAATTCGGCAATCGGGCAAATCCCGAATTCCGTATCGGGGATTTCCCGATCGTCGGCGACTCGCGAGGATTGACAGGCGGCCCGAGCGCGCGGACCGTACTGCTATGAGCCTGTTAGTGGAACGCAAACGCGAACTCCTCGAGGAATTGTCCGCCTTTTCCGACCCGTTGTCGAGGCTGGAATACTTGATGGATCTTGCGCGGTCGATGGATGCGCTGCCGCCGGACCAGTGTACGGAGGACAACCGCGTACAGGGCTGCATGTCGAATCTTTGGCTCGTTGCCGAAGCGCGAGAAGGACGCTGCTGGTTCAGGTGCCGAGCCGACTCCTTGGTGGTCCAATCGATTGCAGGGTTGCTCTGCCGATTTTACAGCGGCGCCACGCCGGACGACATCCTGGCCCATGACCCGTCGTTTTTGCGCGCTGCGGGCATTGCCGAGCATCTCTCCGCCAACCGACGAAATGCGCTGACCAAGGTTTGGGACCGAATTCGACTTTGCGCGGAATCCTCGGCGGCAGTCCGCAGGGCCTGACCGGCATTTAGGGCGTTGCGCTGAGCGCCCGGCGTTCCAGGCCGCGCCGAAACGCAGCGAGAGCGGCTGGGCTGGAATCCACCCGCCATTCTCGCTCCTTGTTCACGTGGAACCAGAACAGCCATTCGATCCGCTCGTAGCCGCGCTCGAGCGTCTCGAACATATCCGCGATCCACGCGGCCTTGTTGGGAAGTCGGTGGCCTGACGCATCGTATTCGCCGCACCCGAATTCCGCCACCATCAGGCGCGTACGCCCGGACAGCGCGACACATCGCTCGTAGGTGAGGCGAAAAATGTCTTCGAACGACAGCAATGGTTGGGGACCGTCGAAATAGGGAAAAAAGTTGTACCCATCCATGCCGATCCAATCGACGTAGTTTTCGCCGGGCCAGTAGCGTTCGATCGCGTTGCGGCCATCCGACTCCGGCAGGCCGTTGACAACGTTGGGGCTCCACACAATTTGTGCGTTGGCAGCACCCGCCTCTCGAAGCAACGAAACCACCCGGATCCACGCTTCAATGTAAAGGGCGGCGTCAAACCCATTCCTCGGAGCGCCCCACGAGTACCAACCGCCGTTGAATTCGTGAAAAAAACGGAGGAAGAAGACGCCGCCCCACTCGGCAGCCTGCGCGCCAAAGGCGCGCAAAAAGTCATCGTGCTCACCGCGGGCAACGGCCGCCAGCGAGATGCTGGAGGCGGTGGGTTCCTCGTGCGGCAGACAGGCCTCCCAGACCAGGTGAGGAATGGCGCCGTAACTGCGAACGAGGTCGGCGGCCGCGCGCGGAAACGCCCGTTCTGGCGATCCAACTCGCCACTTCGGATACCACATCACCGACTCGATCGGACGCCCCCACAGAGACTCGAGCTGGAGGACATCGCGCAGGCCGTTGCGCTCGAGAATGAGATCGCCCTTGATATTATCGAGATCGGCATATGCTCCCCAACGCCGACGGGGTCGCAACTCTGCTCGAATCGAACTCATGGCGCAGATAAGCAACAACGCACCTTTAGCCGAAGAGATGCTTCGAAACCACGGTTTAGGTTGCGGAAAGTCCGCTCATTTTTGCTCGGTGCGGGTGACAATTTTGAGCGACAGATTCGCAACTTCGCTCCTATTCGAAATGCAGCCGCTCTGTATGGTGTAGGTGTAAATTTCAATTATGCGCAGACGGCAACTAGCTCAGGGATTTACTCTGATCGAACTCCTCGCGGTGGTCGCGATCATCGCGCTGCTCGCATCGCTTGTGAGTGTGGGTCTTTCGCGCGCGATTGAGCGCGGACGGCGGACAGCGTGCCTCTCCAACACGAGGCAATGGGCCTTCGCCATCCAGATGGCCACCGAGAAAGCCATTTTTCTGCCCCAGCGCTCCCATCCGGAGCGGTGGGGTGAGGCCGCGACCAACCTTTTGCCTTTTGTAGGGAATACGTTGAAGATTCTCGACTGCCCGTCGAACAAGAATCCAATCCGGGATTGGAAAACGGAAATTCCTGGCCGGACAAACGTCTACACCGAGTACGAGTTCAACGGCTTTCTGTGCAGCCTGTCCGGACTGCAGCGGCCCATTAGCGGCATCACGGATCCCTCCTCCTGTGCGTTTGCATACGATTTTCCGCACTGGGATTTGAAGTATTCTCACCGCGAGGGGATGAACGTCGCCTACATGGACGGGCACGCCGCATGGCTCCCAGCCAGTGAATTCGGCCTCGGCAGCGGTCAAACGCCGTTCTATCGACGCGGTCACTCGTTTGAATGACCCGCCGCCCGGTCGCGTGGCGGTCCCGCCTCCAATCCCAATCTGGCGAACTTTCGCCGGTAATCGAGGGGGGCCATACCCGTATGCCGCAGAAACGCCTTGGCGAAGGCGCTCTGGGACTCGTAGCCGCATTTTTCCGCGATGAGGTAGATTGGTTCGTCCGAATGCGCGAGCAGACGGCCCGCGCACTGCATGACGCATTGATTCCGGTAGTGCATGGGCGGCTGACCGTAGCGAGCGCGGAATTCGCGGATGAAGTGGTAGAGCGACATGCCCACTTTCCGGGCGATTTCCGGCATGGGGAGGGACCACGAAGCCGGATCCGCCAGCAGCTCGCGAGCCCGTTCCATTCGAGCGTCACGTTCCTTCAACGGGATCACCAGGCCCTCGCCGGTCGCGCGACCCTCCTGCTTGAGGCTGCGCGAAATCATCGCGATCAACCATAGCCAGAAATTCAGAATCAGCACGGGCGCCAGATCGGGTTCTTCCGCAAGTGAACGCCGCAGCGACTCTGCCGATCGAATCACCTGGCGCCTGAGGCGGTCCCGGAGAGGAAGCCAGAATTCGCGACGGGCAAAAAAATATTCGTAAAATGGAGCAAACTGGAGCGCCAGTGACTGGTCCTGCTGGAAGAAGGATTCCCGATGGCCGATCTCAAGTTCGAACTGCAGTAGAAGGATATCCCAGCTTTCGCCGGTCTCACAGTCCCACCTTGCTCCATGGCGTCCCGTCGCGGGCACGACATACACGTCGCCCGCCCGGCATGCGATTGCTTTTTCCGTTCCCGGTTCTCCGACCAGCAGGTGCCCCTCCCCCCGCAGCGTCAGCACAAGCTCGGCGAAATCGTGCCGGTGGAAGGGAAACGAGTGATGTCCGACCTGGCGATTCAGGCCGAAATAGACCAGCCGCAGATTGACGCCGGCGATGGCCATCTGGGACGAACCAAACCAGCGCCCGTCCAATTTTTCGATGCCAGTCTCCGGAGGAACCGGTTCCTGGCCGGCGTAAAGAACCTCGGAGCGGACCCGGGGCCGGCCGGACCTTGGAACGATTTGACGGGCAGAACCAACGCGCGGAGAAGAACTCATGACCAAAATTTGTTTCAATCCCGAAAAAATGGCAACCGTCGGCCTTCTCCGGAGATCATGATGTTTCCCGCTTGCCAACCGGCGGAGCGCTCCGTATAAGCAGGGCCGGAATCAAGAAAGGAACAAAAACAGAAAGACAAGCCTGCTTCGGGCTTGGATGGGTTATGCAAAATAAAGCGGAAATCAAGCAGGCGTTCCGTCGCCATGAAAACGACACCGGCTCTGTCGAGGTCCAGGTTGCGCTGTTGACGCAGCGAATTAAGCAGTTGACGGAACATCTGCAAAAGCACGTCAAAGATCACAGCTCCCGGCGAGGTTTGATTGGCCTGGTTGGCCAGCGCCGCCGGCTGCTGGATTATCTAAACCGCCACGACCATCAACGCTATCAGGCTTTGATTGGTCGCCTCGGCCTGCGCCGCTAGCGCCCCCCGGCTTGCCCGGGCATCGCTGTCTTTCGGAACAACGCTCAAGAGGGCCTCGAGGCCTCTCACGCGGACGCTGTCTATGCGTTTCGCCGTTCGAGGCTCGGCTCCTTGGAGCAAGAGGAAACATCCATGAGCGCAAAGCAAATCGCCGTCGAACTGGGCGGCAAAACAATCACCTTTGAAGCGGGGCTCCTCGCGCAACAGGCCAACGGCGCCGTCACCGCGCGCATCGGCGATACCATCGTATTTTCCGCCGTCACCGCTACCAAAACCCCGCGCGAAGGGGTCGACTTCTTCCCGTTGCAGGTCGAGTATCGTGAAAAATATTATGCGGCTGGCAAATTTCCAGGCGGCTATTTCAAGCGCGAATCCAAACCGAGCGAGCGGGAGATCATCACCGCGCGCGTCACCGACCGGCCCCTGCGCCCCTTCTTTCCCGACGGCTACCGAAACGACGTCCAGATCAACAACATGCTGCTGAGTGCTGACGGGGAGAACGAATCGGACATTCTCAGCATCCTCGCGGCCAGCGCGGCGCTCGTCATCTCGGACATTCCCTTCTTCGGACCGATCGGCGCCGTTCGAGTCGGACGCATCAACGGGCGCTTCGTCTATAACCCGACGCATTCGGAAATGCAGCACAGCGACCTCAACCTCGTCTATGCGGGGTCGCGCGACCTACCCGTCATGATCGAGGGGAATGCGAACGAAATTTCTGAGGCGGACATGGTTGCCGCGATGCGATTCGCCCACGAGGCGATGATCCCCCTGTGCGATGCCCAGCTCAAGCTTCGCGAGCTGCTCGGACTGCCCCCGAAGCACGTCGAGGACGCCCCGCCGAATGTCGAGCTGCTCCAGCTCGCGCGCGAGATCGCCGCGGCGGACCTGCGTGAAGCGCTGCGCATCGTGGGCAAGCAAGAGCGCGCCGAGCGGATTAATGCGATCAAGGCGCACCTCGCCGAGGAACTCGTCAGGCGACGCCCCCAAACAACCAAGGAGGAGATTTTCCAGATCACCGACGCGCTAGAAATCGACGTGACGCGGCGGCTGGTGCTCGAGGATAAGGTGCGAATTGGGGGCCGCGCCTTTGATGAAATCCGGCCGCTCTACGCGCAGGTGGGCGTGCTGCCCCGCGTGCACGGCTCCGCGCTGTTCAGCCGAGGGGAAACACAGGCCCTCGCGACCGTCACGCTCGGCACGAGCGAGGACGCGCAGGAGTTGGACGCGATTGCAGGCGGACCGGATGAAAAGAATTTCATACTGCACTACAACTTTCCGCCTTATTCGGTCGGCGAAGTGGGCAAAATCGGAGCCACCGGGCGCCGCGAAATCGGGCACGGGAACCTCGCGGAGCGATCCCTTTACCCGGTCGTGCCCAAGGACTTCCCGTATTCGATCCGCGTCGTGTCTGAAATCATGGGGTCGAACGGCTCCAGCTCGATGGCGACCGTCTGCGTTGGCACCCTCGCGCTGATGGACGCGGGGATTCCGATCCGTAAGCCCGTAGCCGGCATTTCGATCGGCCTCTTCACCGGCGAGGACGGCCGGGCAGAATTGGTCACGGATATCATCGGCGCGGAAGACCACTGCGGCGACATGGACTTCAAGGTCTCGGGCACGCGCGACGGCATCACGGGGTTTCAGGTGGATCTGAAAATCCGCGGGCTTCCATGGCCCTGCGTGCAGAAGGCTTTTGAAATGGCGCGCGTGGCACGGCTCAAAATTCTCGACTACATGCAGACGGTCATCGCAAATCCGCGGCCGGATCTCTCGCCGCACGCCCCGCGTATCAAGGTCATCAAAATCAACCCCGAGAAGATCGGCGCGCTGATCGGACCAGGCGGGAAGAACATCCGCCGGATTACCGACACGACTGGCACGCAAATCGACATCGAGGACGATGGCACGGTCAAAATTTTCGCGACCAGCAAGAGCGCGATGGACGCCGCGGAGCGAGAGGTGAACCTCATCGCCGCGGAAGCCGAAGTGGGCAAGATTTACCAGGGTACCGTAACTGGCATCAAAGAATTCGGCGCATTTGTCGAAATTCTTCCCGGCATTGAAGGCTTAGTCCACATCAGCGAAATGGCGGATCGCCGTATCCGGAATGTCGAGGAAATCTGCAAAGTCGGCGACCTAATGTGGGTCAAGTGCATAGAGGTCCAGGAAAATGGCAAGGTCCGGCTGAGTCGCAAGCAGGCACTGGCCGAACTCGACAAGCGCGAAAACGCCTGATTCTTTTCGGCGGCCTGCGCCCTAGCCCCTGCGCCCGCACATCCCCACATAGGTATGCGGCGACTGGGTCCCCCACCGATTAGATCGGTTCCCCCACCACCAGGTCGTAATCGAGCGAATCTTCCACTGGCGCTCGGAAGACCGATCCCGGGGCAGCCTTTTTCCACGAACGTCCTCGCAGGAAGCATACGCCATCGACCTCAGGCGCCTCCAAACGGGTGCGGCCCACGGCGATCGCACCGCGGGGATGTGCGGACCCCGGCGGTACCGGCCCGTCCACCATGACCTCGACCACGGAACCGACGCGCGCGCGGAGGCGTCGGCGCGACACCTCCCGCTGAACGGCCATCAGCGCGTCGCGCCGTTCTTTTTTTACGGCGAGAGGCACATTGTCCGGCCGCTTCGCCGCGGGTGTCTTGGGTTCGCTGGAATATAGGAATACGCCCGCATGGGCAAAACGACCTTCGCGAACGAATTCCAGCAGTTCCTTGAAATCGTCGTCCGTCTCCCCCGGATAGCCGACGATGAAGGTCGTGCGGATCGCGGCACCCGGCATTTTCTCAACAATTCGATCCAATAGCCGCACCGTTTCATCGCGCCCGACCCCTCGGTTCATTTCTAATAGGATTCGGTCGGAAATATGTTGGAGAGGCAGGTCGATATAGGGGCATACCCGGGGATCGCCCGCCATGACGTCCAGGACCTCATCCGTCAGGTAGCGCGGGAAGGCGTACATGAGCCGGAACCACGCATCGGTTGGCAGCGCGAGCAAGGCTCGAAGAAGTTCAGGCAGTTTCAAAGCGCCATAGAGGTCACGACCGTAGGAGGTCGTGTCCTGCGCAATCAGACTGATTTCTCTTGCACCCGAATCGAGAAGCTGGCGCGCCTCGTTCACGATGTCCTCGATCGGACGGCTGACTTGCGTGCCGCGCATGAACGGAATCGCGCAAAACCGGCATCCATTGGAGCATCCCTCCGAAATTTTCAAATGGGCAAGATGCGGCGACCCAATTCGCAATCGAGGAGCCGTCAAAAAATTGTTGTAGCTCTGCGTGAACGGCCGGGCGGGTCCGGCGAGGCTGCTGAATCGTTTGTCGAGAACTTCAACCGCGCCAACCGCGGGCGTGGAACCAGGGCTGCCGGCGGCCCATTCGCGCAGCAACTCCGGTAGGCGGGGATAATCCTGGAAGCCGATCGCTGCATCCGCAGCATCAAGGAACGCCGCCAATTCCGGCGCGCCATGCGCCCGCTCCACAAGGCAGCCAAGCGCGACCACCCTCTTCAGCCGGCCGCGGCGCTTGAGGCGTTGAAGCTCGCGCAGCACGGCCGCGGATTCCTCCCGCGCGTCGTGGATGAAGCCGCAGGTATTCACGAGACAGACATCGGCCTCGGCCGGATCTGATGCGAGCAGATATCCGCTCTCGGCGAGTCGCCCGAGAATACGCTCTGAATCTACTGTGTTTTTTGCGCAACCGAGGTTGACCAAGCTCACCACGGGCCGCGCTGATACTTCGGTCTGCATTCCCAATTCTCCCCGCTCAACAAGGTACGCGGCAGCTTCACTCCGTACTCATTGGCCTCGCACTGATTCTGCCGCCAAGCCCGCGTGGATCAGCTCGCGGAGGTCCTCTGGCCGCAGGCCGCGGTAGTCTTCCACCACTTTGATGATTCCTGGCCGCGGCTCGAGAATTCGGCCTGGCCCGGCCACGCCGATTGCCAACATGCCCGCCCGAGCGGCCGCTTCGAAACCAGTCGCCGAATCCTCGAATACGAGGCAACGCCGTGGCGGAACTCCCATTCGTGCCGCCGCGAGCACAAACATTTCCGGGTCCGGCTTGCCCCGCTGCACATCGTCCCGCGACAACACAACATGAAAGAACGGGCGCAGCGAGAGCCCGTCGATGACGAAATCCACATTGATGCGGTCAGCGTTCGAGGCCGCAGCGCAAGGTATACCGCTGTCGCGCAGACTCCTCAGCAGATCGATCAAGCCAGGCATCGGCGCCATCGCCGGGGCATAAATTTCTCGGTAGATCGCCTCTTTTTCCGCGGCGCGGCGGGCGATCTCATCCGGGTCAATTTGCTCGCCGAAGAGGGTTCGGAGGATCTGGTCGTTGGTGCGGGCATAGAGGCGCTCCCGGTAGTATTCCCGGCTGATCGGCGTATTGTTGAGCTCTCCCCAGCGGAGCCAAGCCTCCTCGTGATAGGCATGGTTGTCGACGAGAGTTCCATCGATATCGAAGATAACGCCTAAATCCATGCGCAAGCCTCTCAATCAGTGGGTAGCCAGCCAGTGTCGAACCACCGCTGCGGCGGGGTGGTTCGGTTCCAGCTCCAGGAAACGTGAATAGGCCTCTCGCGCCTGCGGGATGGTTTCCGGCCGCTCGCTATAAATCTGGCCCAGCAGGTAATGGGCAACGGCATATCGCGGGTTGCGACGCACCAGATCGGTGGCCAGAGCGGCGGCGGAGGGCAGATCGCGGCCCTGGAAGTACAGCAGCGCGAGGTTGTAGCGGGCCTGTACATGTTCCGGCTTGATCACCAGCGTCTGAAGATACGCGTCCTTGGCCAATTCCGAATCGCCCAACTGCGTATAGACCAGCCCAAGGTTGTAGTAGGCGCTGTAGAACTGTGGATTGTTTTCAATCGCGCGCGTGAAGGCCGTGACGGCCTGATCCCAGCGCCGTTGCCGCATACATTCGACCCCATAGTTGAACGAGGCGACGGCGACATTTGGATCTCGATTGGCCGCGGGTCGAATATTGAGGCGCCGGGCAGGCGGAGTCGGCTCGCGTCCGAAATACGGATCGCCAGACATTTGAGTGGCGCGGACCGGTTGCGCTACAGCCGCGGGCGACGGAGATGCGGGCATGGGCGGCGGACGCGCCGGCACGGGGGTGGGAGCGGGCGGCTCCACGCGCGGCGGCAAGGGGACTTCCGGTGCGGAAGCCCGAACCGCCTTAGAAAGGTCGCGGATTCGCTCGCCCGCGCGAGGAATCCGCGGATCGGTCGGGAAAAATTTCTCGAAATCCCTATACGCCTCGATCGCGCGCTCCGCGAATTTCAATTGACGGTCCAGGAGTTGGGCCATCTCCCACAAGGCGTCCGGATTCCGCGGATCAAGCCGGACGGCCTGCTGATAACCGACGAGGGCCGCATCATATTCGCCCGCAGCGGAGGCGGCTCGCGCCAGGCCAAGGTGCGCGGCCACGTTTTGCGGTGCCAGAACGGTCGCCTGCTTGAACGATCGTACCGCCTCGGCGGGCTGCCGGTTGGCAAGCAGGAATTCGGCCAGCGCGAGATGCGCGCGGGGATCGTCGAACGCGATCCGGGCCGCGGCGCGCAGCATCCGCTCCTGGGCCGCAGGCCGCTGTTCGAGAGCGGCTACTTCAGCTCCCTGCAAAAGCATTTCGAGCGCCCCTGACACGTCGCCGCGTTCTGCCCTCTCGGCCGATTGGCGGATGAGCTCGTCATCGCGCTGGTCTAAGGTCCGCGACGGCGCGGGGGCGGCGGGCGGCGCGGTCGGCTGGGGGGTGGGCGTTGCAGGCTGCGGCGGTTGGGCAGCGGGGCCGGCTGCCGCAAGGGCCTTCGCGCCCCCGCCTCCACCCAGGGCGTCCGCCTCACGGACGGGCGTTCCGGCCGCAGGGGCCTGAGCGAGCGAGCGAGATTCCAGGGTCTGAAGAAATGACCGCGCATAGTCCGCCGCAGGCCCGGACGGCTTCTGGGCCAGAAAACGTTTGAAATAGGTTGTCGCCCGCTGCGCATCCCCAAGCCGCGTGTAGTAAATGAGGCCGACATTGAAGAGGGCCGGCGCATAACGGGCATCTTTTTCGAGCGCGATCAGGTGCGATTCGATGCTCTTTTCCGGCCCGAGCGTCTGAAGGTCGAGCACCGCGATCGCGGTCAAGATTCGCGCGGAATTGGGGGCGCGATTCAGCGCAGCGTGGAGCGTTCGCCGCGCTAGCGGCCACTGCCGAGATTGCATGTATAGCAGGGCGAGCATCTCCAGTGGTCGCGGATCCGTCTCATCTAGTTTGGCAGCCTGTTCAAACATCTGGGCCGCCTGGACGAATTCGCCGGCCTGCCTGTGCAACAAGCCGAGGTTATAGACGGGTGCGGCATACGTGGGGTTGAGGCGGCGGCTGTCTTCAAACGCCTCTTGCGCAGCCTTGAACTGTCCTAGTTTCCAGGCGGCGATGCCGAGATAGTTATAGGCAAACGCATTCTCCTCGCTGCCCGGACGCCTCGCGATGGATTTTTCGAGAAGAGCGCGGGCCCGCACCGGATTGTTACGGCGCAACTCATAGAGCCCACGGTCAAACTCGGCCTGGCCCGGCGGTTTTTGGCAGCTTGCCACCGCGAGAACCACACCGAGCGCAAGGACGCCCCAAAATGTTGCCGACTGATGCATGTATGGAACGGCGACCCCAGCCGCCGGCAAGAACCCATGCCGCGGATGCTAGCGGGGCCGATCAGCGAGCGCAACTTATCCCGCCACGACCCACACCTCGCGCGTCCGCGGGCCGTCGAATTCGCAGAAAAAGATGCCCTGCCACGTACCGAGCTGCAAGCGGCCACCCACTACTGGCACGCGGACTGACGACCCCACGAGGATCGACTTCACGTGGGCTGCCGAGTTGCCCTCCGCATGGCGATAGGCGGGGTCGCGCCATGGCACCAAGCGGTCCAGAGCATGGCCCACATCTCGCATAACATCGGGATCCGCGTGCTCGTTGATCGTAATTCCGGCCGTGGTGTGCGGGACAAAGACGGTCACGACGCCATCTCGAACCCCCAGCCCGGCCGCTGCGTCTTGCACCGCGGCTGTGATTTCCCTAAAATCCGTTCGTGCGTTGGTTTGCAGAGACAACCGTTTCATGCGCCGCATGCTAGGCCGCTCCGCCAGCCTGCGCAAGAGCCGCAGCGCCTACAAGGATGAATGCGTTTGAACTGCTCGTGTTTTGCGGATTGCTCGTCTGCTCCGCGTTTTTTTCCAGCAGCGAGACGATGTTCTTTTCGCTTAACCCCTTACAAATACGAAGGTTGTCCCAGCGAAACCCCGAGCTGGGCCGCAAGGTTCACGACCTGCTCGCCAACCCAACGCGGTTGCTGTCGACCATCCTCATCGGCAACACCATCGTGAATGTCGCGATTGCCGCAGTCGGCTACAACATTGCGAAAAGGCTTGTGCCGGGATTTGGAGAGGCGGTGGCCATCCCGGTCGTCACTGTCCTTCTCATCATCTTTGGGGAGGCCGGCCCCAAACGATTCGGGCTCAAATTTGCCGAGCGGTTTGCTCCACTGTATGCCCCTGTCTTGGAGGGACTCGCTATTGCCTTCAGTCCCCTACGCAGCATTCTCGAGGCACTAACCAAGCGGTTTGAGGCGTTGTTCCGACCACGCGGCCGGGGCCTGAGCGAGGACGAATTCAAAACAGTCCTCGAGATTGGCAACGAAGAGGGCATCCTCAATGCGGACGAGCTCGCGATGATCAAATCGATTATCCAGCTCGAGGACATGAAGGTCAGCGACGTGATGACCCCCCGGGTGGACATCATCGGACTGGACCTCGACGGCGATTCGTCCGAGTTCGTGGCGAAGGCACGCGCGGCACGGCGAAATTTTCTGCCTCTATACCGAGGGCAGCTTGAAAATATCGAGGGATTTCTAAACGTCCGGCGATTTTTGCTGGATCCAGACCACAATGTGGAACGGGCGCGCGAACCGCCTTTTTTTGTTCCGGAAACCATGCCGCTCAATCGCCTGCTCCTGCAGTTCCAAAATGAGCACCGTCGGATCGCGATCGTGGTCGATGAATACGGAGGGGTCGCCGGTCTGGTGACCCGCGGCGACATCCTGGAAGAGATCACCGGCGAGATCTACCAAGAACTGAACCGACCGCGCCCGCTGTTCCAGCCCGCGGGACCCAACCGCTGGCTGATGGATGCGAATTTCAGCCTCGAGGAACTCAACCGCAAGCTCGGCCTCCGCCTCGAGGCGGAGGGTGTGGATCGGCTTGCCGGCTGGATCACGCACCATCTCGGACACCTTCCGGAAAAGGACGATGTCGTCGTGGCTCAGGGCGTTCGAGTGACCGTGCTGCAGACGGTGCGGCTCCGCGTGACACTTGCGCAGCTTGAAAAATTGCCGGACGCCACGGATTCCGGGGAGGCGTCCGGATGAGCGCGCTGGAACTCATTTTGATTGTCGCGGGGGCTGCGGGCTCGTGGTTTTTCTCCGGGATGGAAACCGGCCTGATTTCCATGAATCGCCTTCGGCTTCGTCATCTCGTCCGCCGCAAGGTCCGCGGAGCGGATATCCTTCAAAACTTCCTCGAGCATCCGGACCACCTTTTGGGAACGATGCTCGTGGGCAACAACATCGCGAACACGATGCTGTCGGTCGTTGCGGCCAGCGTAGGGGACCGCGCGATGGGCGCGGCGGGCGCATGGTTGGCAAGCGTCATGGTGACGCTTTCCCTGCTGATTTTCTGCGAATATTTCCCGAAAGCGTGGTTCCAAAGTCATCCGACTCGCCGCTGCCTGCCCTTTGCATCCGTCCTCGACGCGGTCGCGCGCGTTCTGAGGCCGCTGAGCTGGTTGCTTATGCGCGTGGTACGCGCCCTCGTGCCGCTTCCGAGCCGCCGCGAGGAAAACAGCCCGCCGGTCATCACGCGCGAGGAATTGATTCACCTCACTCATGAAACACAAAAAGCCGGCGTTCTGACCGCGGAAGAGGTCCGCATGATCACCGGCGTCATGGAGCTCAAATCCATTACAGCCGAACAACTCATGGTGCCGAGGGACCAGATTGTTTACATTCATCACGACACCTCGGCAGAGGACATCAAACTCTTTGCGCGCGCGCGAGCGTTCAATCAATTCCCGGTCTATGACCGGAACGCTCGCAAATTCATCGGCATCGTTTATGTCATGGACGTTCTCTGCGACCCTTCACCGGCGGGGAAAACGGCGAAGGATTACATGCGCCCCCCGCAACTGGTGGATAAGGACGTGCCCGCCGATCACGTGCTCCCGCGCATGCGGGTCACCAGACAGCCCGTCGTCCTCGTTACCGATGGAGAGCGCGGCGTGATCGGAATGCTGACGCTGGAACGAGTGGTCGCCGAGTTCGCGGGCGCCTGATGCGGGCGCTGGTCTATTCATCCTCGTCCGATTCTCCGCGGTCCGCTTTCAGATGGACGCAGATTGCCCCTTCCTCCGGAACGGCCCATCGTTGCGCGACCCGATAACCAGGTACCCACACTACTTCGCTGCCGCACACGACCAGCGGCATTAATTTTCGATCCGTCGACGGCACGCGATGGTTTACAAAAAGGTCTTGCAATTTCACGGATCCAGCCAATCCAACCGGCGCGATACGCGCGCCGGGCCAAGGCGCAGCGACAGAGAGCTGCTCGTCGGCCGCGGGCAAACGGATCGACGCTTCCGCGGGAAACGCGCCCGCGCGGCCGCGAGGTGGCCGAAGAATCCCATGCCCCAGTTCCGCCCTAACCCTGAAGCCCCCCCAACGTACCGAGCCGGGTATGGGCAGGGAGGCCGGCGCAGGAGCCGGCTTGGGCGCGTTCGGGTAACCCATTTCCAGAAGGCCCTGACGGACCCGCGCGACGAGCCCGTCCGCCAGATCCGCCGCTCTTGCCTCGCGCTGCACAAGGTCGTCCAGTCGCTCGATCATGCGAGCGTCGATCCGCGAAGGATCGACCCCGCCCGCCCTCAGCCACCGGGCGAAAACATGCCGCCGCAACGCGGGCGGCAACGAGGCCAACGCTCTCACCGACAGCCCGTCTGCCTCTCGAGCCCGTGAGAACGCGCGTCGGATCTGCGGCTCAAGAAGTTCGGCATCCGCGCGAACCGCCTCCGCGGTCCGGACGAGAATTTCGCGAATCCTCGGCTGGTAGTGGCGTTCCAACAGGGGGATCAGCTCAATCCGCATCCGATTGCGCGGAATCGACAGATCCCTGTTCGTCATATCCTCGCGCCATGGGATTCGGTGCGCGCGAAGGAACGCCTCGACTTCGGCGCGCGTAACGTCAATTAACGGTCGCACCAAGCGAACGCCCCCGATTCGCGATTCCGCAGCCAGTCCACCGAGACCCGCCGTTCCGCTGCCCCGAAGCAGCCGCAGGAGAAAAGTTTCCGCGGCATCGTCCGCCGTATGGGCCACCGCGACTGCATCCGCGCCGAAGGCTTCCGCAACCCGGGCAAAGAAACGCAGCCGCGCCGCGCGGCCCGCCATTTCAAGGCTTTCGCCCTCCACGCGCGCTCGGGCAGGGACATCCTCGCGATCGGTCATACACGCCACACCCAGTCGCCAGGCGCTAAGCCGCACGAATTCCTCGTCGATATCCGCCTCCGAGCCGCGAATCCCATGATTCAAGTGTGCGGCCATTAGCTCGATTTTCGCTCGATGGCCCAAGGCATGGAGCGCATGGAGTAACGCGATCGAATCGGCTCCGCCGGAAACTCCGACCACCACGCGATCGCGCCCCCGGAGAAGACGTCGCCGAACGATAGTATTCCACACCTTCTCGAGCATGCCCGGACATGATAGCAAAATCGGCAGCGCGAGACGGGACAACGCGGGTCACCGCTAAGTTTGAGGCGGTCTCGCCGAAAATAAATGGGTGAATCGAATGATACAAAGTGTTTGGGCCGTGGCCGCGGCTGGTCTTTTCGTTAGCCACGCGGCCGAGATGTCGCCCAAGGAGGCCAAGGTGTCAAAGCCGTCACGTACAGAGGTCGCCACGTTTGCAGGCGGATGTTTTTGGTGTATCGAGGCTGTTTTCGAACAGGTGCCTGGCGTGTTGCGGGCCGAATCGGGATATATCGGCGGCCATGTTGAAAACCCGACCTACGAAGAGGTCTGCACCGGCGAAACTGGTCATGCGGAGGCCGTTCAAATCGAGTTTGATCCTTCGATCGTGACCTATGAAGACCTCCTCGATTGGTTCTGGCGAGCCCATGACCCCACGCAACTGAACCGCCAAGGTCCGGATGTCGGGACGCAATATCGGTCTGCGATCTTCTATCACAATGAGGCCCAGCGCGAGGCCGCGCTCGAATCAATCGCCCGCCTGAACGCCTCCGGCAAATTCTCCCGGCCCATTGTCACGCAGGTCGTGCCCGCCACCGTGTTCTACCGGGCCGAAGAGTATCATCAGGACTATTACGTCAACCATCGGCGCGCCGGATACTGCCAGTTCGTGATCCGACCCAAGTTGGAAAAACTCGGGCTAAAGCCCTGATCTCGATTCGTCCGCCACTACGCCTCTTGTAAGATGTTTGTTCGCCACCCCTCCCCGAATGAGGGCCGGGGTCGTACAGCCATGATTATAAAGCCGCATATTCACATCGCCGGAGTCGGCGGCGTGGGCATGAGCGCGCTGGCAGAAGCCCTGCTCGCGCTCGGCTACGACGTTTCCGGCTCGGATCGGACGATGGATCAGGGCGGCGACTCCGAAGCCGTGGCCATCCTCAAACGTGCCGGCCTCCGGCTAGCCCCTCAGGACGGTTCGGCGCTCACACCGAACACGTATGCCTTAGCGGTCAGCACGGCGATCGAGTCCGACAATCCAGAACTCCTCGCCGCCCGCCGCCTCGGCATCGAAGTCGTCCACCGCGCTGCCATGCTCGCGCGTCTTGCGAGCGGCAAGGATGTGGTGGCGATCACCGGCACGGCGGGCAAGACGACCGTCACCGCCCTCGTCGGATGGCTGCTGGAGCAAGCCGGATTCGATCCTACGGTTGTCAACGGCGGCATCGTTTTGAACTGGAGAGGGCCCGCACGACTCGGGAACGTTCGAATCGGCCGGTCCAACTGGTGGGTCATCGAAGCCGATGAGAGTGACCGATCGTTGCTGAATTTTCATCCGGCCCATGCGCTGATCACAAACGCATCCAAGGACCATTTCGAATTGGCCGAAGTGCAGGCGCTCTTCCAACGGTTCGCCGCTCAGGTTCGCGGGACGGTCGTCGCCGGCCCGGGCGTCGCGCACTTCCTCGGGCGGCCAGCGATTGAGCCGGTGTACGAGATCGCGCGGAGAGACTCGTGCTGGCTCATCCGCTATCGGGGCTGCCACTTTGAAACGGCGATGCCGGGGCGACACAATGCGGAAAATGCAGCGCTGGCCATCGCGCTCTGCGATGCGCTGGGCGCCCCGTTGGAGCGACTCCACGCCGCGCTGCCCTCTTTTCGGGGTGTGCATCGGCGACTCGAGGTCGTGGGTTTGTTCCGCGGCGCACGCGTTATCGACGATTACGCCCACAACCCGGCCAAGATGGCGGCCTCCTGGCGCGCGGCGGCTGAGGGTGCTAATCGCGTCATCGGCTGGTGGCGCCCCCACGGCTTTGCGCCGCTCGCTTTGATGATGAGCGAGTTGGTTGAAGCGCTGGCAAAAGCCCTCCGCCCAACGGATCGTTTTTTCGTCCTGCCCGTCTTCTACGCGGGCGGAACGGTCCGGCGCACCGTAACCTCCGAGGACTTTGTCGCGGCGCTCCGTGCAAGAGGCGTGGACGCAGAGCTGGTCGAGACGTATTCCGAACTGCGCAAGCGAATCGACGCGGAAACCCGGCCGGGAGATGTCCTTTTGGGCATGGGCGCGCGCGACCCTGAATTGCCTCGTTTCGCGCGATCCCTGGTCTCGGTGTAAATTGTGTCCGACTGTGGCGCCGGCCGGGCCACCTGGCCAACGCGCAGTTTATCCGTTCCTTCCGGGCACTTTAGGCGGAGCCCGGCACACCGCTTGCAGAACCGCCACAAGCGGGCGAAAACCTGTGCAGTGACTGGCCTTCAAGATTCGTGTGTGAGGCCAGGCATGCACGGCAGATGCAGGCGCGGCCGTACGCGCGGGCGGGAACCCGCGCCAAGAGAGCGGGTGGGATGTATTCCTCCGCGCACCAGCATGAGGTCACGGGAAAGCCGTTTGCCATCGCACAGTGGTTCGGACCCCCGCAGAGAGGGCAACGGGCCGGGTCGACGTCGGAGCTCATGTCGCGCAGGCTTCACGCAGGCGCGGGACCCGCCACTCCGCCAAGGCGAGTCCGCCGAAGAGAGCCGCCGAAAAGATAGCATCGCCGAGGACGGTATTGCCGAAGAACGGAATCGCGGCAACGTAACACTGGGCGAGGCCGGCGATTGTCTTCGGATACAGGGTGCCGGATACCCATACCGCGAAGTTGGTGATGGCGAAGAACAGGACCGATGAAGCGAGGGTCGCCGCTGCGATCATTGCCGGTGAACGCCGTGGGCGGAGCCAGATCCCGATGCACACGATCAGGGCGAAAGCGCCATAGATCACCGGCATAAGCGCGTGGAACCCCAGCGCAAGATCCGACAACAACATGGCCGCGAGGGGCACGGCAAAGGCCGTGCGCCGGTCGGCGAATTGGGCTCCACCAAACAGCGCCATCGCGGCGATCGGTGTAAAATTCGGCGGATGCGGAAGAATCCGAAACGCGGCAGCGGCCGCAATCATGCCGACCAGCGCGGCAAACCGAGCAGTATTGAACGGGGATTCTCTCACCTTAATGTCTCCTTGTTCCGATTTATTCCAAATCATATAGCCGGTTGTCGGGCGACAAAAAACCGCATTGCGGCGCCGGCGAGCCCGGCGCCGCCGTGGTCGTATACCGGTTCGATCGGGATTCCACATGGCCATCCGCGAACGCCACGTTGGTTCGTCCGCGATGCCGAAAGCCCTGAGTGCCCCCCAACGCCAGTGACGCGTCGGGATCAAGGGGCCCCGGAAACGGCGATCGCATGAATTTGTTGGCGCCGTTTTCATACTCGCCGTCGCCAAACATCGCGCATTCCGATGGATTCCGAATGTCGCCAATCCGAGCTGACGTCAAGGACGCCGCGAGGAGAACTCCCCCTCGCCGCAGGATGCGGCCGCCAAGGTAGCTCGAATTGTAGTTGTAGCCGGTGAATTTGTCTCCGTCCCACATAGCCGCGCCGCGGAATGACGGGCATTGCTGAACCTGATACTCCGTCCCCAGATGCCACAGAACCCATTCCCAGGTGCGCGTGGCGCCGGTCAAAACGTCCCGTTCATAGCTGGCGGGCAGCAGTCCTCCGTCAAGTTCGGCGCGGAGCAATGCGCCGAAGGCCATCTGCCGCAATTGGCTCCGGCAGCGCATATCTCGTCCCGCTTCGATCGCATTCGAGAGCGCGGTCGCCATAACCAGCGCCAAAAGGCCTATTGTAGCCGAAACGACCAGCAGCTCCACGAGCGTAAAGGCAGCTTGAGCGATGGAGCGCTCAGTCCTCATGCCGAACGCGCAGGCGGAAAAATCGTGCATTATCGGACAGGGGCTGCTCCGCATCAACCGCCCTCAACCCGTTCGACGGCGCGCCGATTTCCACCGCCTGTGAAATGCCGTTCGTTTGCCAGACCGCATCCGGCGACACCGCGCTCTCGACTTCCACGCGGACGTCCGATGCGTCCTCAGCCTTCCAGTAGCGAACGCGAATATGGCTCGCGGCCACACCCAGCTGGATGAGTGGGGGCAGCTCCGCCACCATCGGATTTTGGCCCGTCGCGTATTCAAGCAAATTGGGCGTACCATCGACATCAGGATCCGACCCGTCGGCTTTCTCGGAGGGGGCGGCCAGCCACGGGAAGGCCTCCAGCGTCCATCGGGCGTGCGGCAGCAGCGGCGAGACATCGGCAATGGCATCAATCTCCGGATTGAGCGAGCCGGCGCGCTCGATCCGCACATAACGGATCCATTTGAGACCGGTGGTTTCATCGGGCTGGAGGGGCAGCGTCGAAATATCGAAACCTGTTCCTCCCGCCCCGCCGCGATAACGTTGCGCAATTGCCGCGACCGAGAATCCCGCCCAATTCGATGGAGCAAGCGAAGGGTCGATGGGAAGGGTCGGATCCGTTGCGCCGCCCCACCATTGGTTCCACGGGCCAAGGCTGGTGTCATAGTGATTCGT
This sequence comes from Kiritimatiellia bacterium, assembly GCA_025054615.1. NCBI lineage: Bacteria > Pseudomonadati > Kiritimatiellota > Kiritimatiellia > Kiritimatiellia bacterium. The sequence goes on along the minus strand of JANWZO010000002.1, from coordinate 64,213 downwards.
ATCGAAGACGCGGCCCAACGTTGGGGCAAAATCGTCCGCAAACGGCCCGTTGGTAAATGCATGCCATGTGATGGCATCCTGGCTGACATAGACTCGACCCTTTTCAACGAAGCAGGAGTGGCCGAGAACCGTTGCGGCCGGATCGCCGTTGGTCCAAGCGGCGCCGCCGGCGATCGACTGAAAGCTATTGCCGAACACGATGAAATCGAGGCCGTAAGGATTGTCGGGGTGGTCCAAGACGCGGTGGTCAAAAGCCAACTCGATATATCCGCCCGATCCGAGGCTCACGACTTCGTGCGCGCGGAACGCGGCCGCAACCGGAACGACCGGCGCATTTGTGGATTGGAATGTCGTGTCCACTGTCGGGCGGCCCAGCGCGGCGGCTGCATTCGTGAATGGTTCGCCGCTGAGCCAATCGATCGGCGGCGAGCCACTCCCGTACCAATAGCTGATGACTTCGCTTGCGAATGGGTAATGAGGAGCCGGCGCAATAGCACGGTTTGGAGGAATCGGAAGGCTCGAGGTGGAAAACGAGAATACATCCCAACTGCCCGGCTCCAACAAGCGATGCACGACGCCTGACGAAAACAGAAGACAGTTCGACGGCACAACGGCCATGCCGCCATCGCACGTCCAGTGCGTCCAGGTTCCCGTTTGAAAAACCATACTGGTGAAATCTCGTCCATACGGCGTCATCAACGTCGTTTCGGATTGGGAATGCGGGAGAGTCACGCCATGAGCGGAAGGGCGGCGATAGACCATGTGAGCGACGCGAAGCCCGGCGGAGGTGTTCGTCCATTCGATGGAAAGCCCCGGATCGTTGTTCGTGATGGCCCGCAACAGATCGTACGTAGTGGCGAACCCGTCCCAGCGGAACCCCCACGCGAGTGCGTGGGGGTTCCGCCCATGATTCCAGTCCACAACCAATGCCGATCGGTTCGTACCCGATCCGGTCCAGCGCTCAATGCGTGCGAAATCGAAAGCGGCCGCCGATCCGTTTGACAGGACCACGATCGCCAAAGCAAACGCAATCCGCATGAGCCTGGCCGGATCGCTCCAAAACATCAGCAAGAGGAGTTTCAGGAACGGCTCAATGAGAGGCGCCTGAACGTCGGGACATTCGCCGAGCGGCGAGAAGGGCTGCGGCTCCGGCCGCTGCCAAAACAAAAGATCCCGGTTCCGGCACCACCGGGGGCGGATCGCCCGGCCATCCGCCCGACGTGTTCCAGACAAATCCAAACACGAGGTTGTTGCTCACCGGCGTGCTGGAAATTCCAGAGCTACCGACAGTCCAGGCGGGATCATTCGCGTCGCCCTGCCACATCACGAACGTCGGACTCCATCCGCTTCCACGGTGCTGATAATGTTCTCCGGGGTCGGTGAAATCGCTGTCGAGATTTGAATCGAACCCGAAGCCATCCACAAACAGTCCCCAAATGCCGAAGTCCGTAAAAAAGGCCGATAGGCGTGGATCGGCGTTGGTCACGGCGATCAGCAGATCGGCCAGATAACCGGCCCCGGGCGGAGTGTCCCAATAGAACGCCCACGACAGGTAATCGATTGGTGAACCGTCGTTCCAATCGATGACAATGGCGGACCGGTTTGGTCCTGAACCCAGAGTGAAATCCACGGCGCCCCAGTCCACCAACAGTGCCTGCGCGCGTCCGGCGCACAGCCAGACAGCAACCGCGAGGCCTGCAACCCAGTTTTTCATGATCTCTCCTTTCGCCCCAAACGCGAGGGCATTGTGCGGGTTCGCCCTGTGCCTCCGCGAAGCGGCACAAAAGCGAATGCCCGCGTTTCGGCAGGACACGACGCGGGCATGAGAGATCACTCACGCGAGCGAACCAGCTCTCAAACCGCGAAGAGCCTGCTCCCCACGGGTCCGCTCGTCTTCTGGCTTCCGGCTTCAGTCCTTCTTCCGGCCTTCTCCCCGTTGTATTGCGGGAATGGATCCCCGGAAGTTGTATCCGGTTACAGCGGCGCGACCGCGTCCGATTTTCACGGACTTCCGTTTGCGGCCCCGGGACCGATACAAATCGGTGAGGACTGATTAGCGATTCTTCTCACTAATTGTCAACGAAGATCAAGTGCCGGGAGCGTCGTTTCGATCCGAAGCGCCGGCTGGTTCTCCGCTTGGCGAGCCGCTGTCGGCTTCGGACGGTTGGGTCCTGCTCCACTCCTCGCGTTCTGCAGGATTCAGGGGCGGCGACATGAGGCGCAGGGAGGGATCCGTCGCGAGCATGCCGCGGACCGTTTTTTGGACCACTTTCGTGCGTTGAATGTCGCGCTTGCGAATGATCAGATGAACCGAACCTGCGCCAGGTTGGGTCAGGAACCATTCGCCGCCGTAGTTGACGCGACCACGACCGTTCTCCCAGCGGTGCGCCATGAGATTGTAGAGACCGCCGAGCTTCTCCCGATTTTTTTCCGTGGACCCGAAGGTCAGCGTCGCGCCCGGTTCAAACTGGACATGCAGTCGGTCATTTTCGACGCCGACGATTACGCCGGGCGTGCCGGATGGGATATACACTTTTCGGATGAGTTCGGATTCCTGCACCACCAACTTGCGGTCGGCGTCTGCCTCCGCGCGTTTCCGTTCAACGCGCCGCTCAAGAATGATGTCGCCGGAGGTGTAGACCTGCAGATTTTTCAGCGTTTCCGGCGAGAGCTGATAGGCCTCGCGCAACTGGTGGTCCAGCGGGACGTGAGCGCATCCCGCCGCCGCGACGAGGGCGGCGATCCCCGCCAGCGCGCGCCAACGTGCTGCCATGGGGACAACGGCCATGGGCGTCATCACCAAATCACAGAGAGGTAGAGGTGCACGCCGTGGACTTCATCGATGAACAGGGCGTCGCTGTTGTCCGGAAAGACCACGATGCCGGAATCAGTCGAATCGAACGAATACAGATAGTGCCGGAAGTATTCGGTATGGACGCCGACCGTGTCACGAATTCGCAGCGAGAGGCCGACCGTGAAGTCCCAGCCGTAGGCCAGCGAATAGTCATCCTTGTAGGTCTGTTCGATCTTTCCGTCGATCGCTTTGTCCGAACCGGAGCGCGCCAGCCCTTCCGCCTCGCCGAGGAACACTCGCGTGCTGCCATAAACGTTCATGAACTTGCGGTAGAACGGTTGGATGGACCCCCAGTAGCCGGCCTGAGCAAGGAACCATTCCACAGATCCTGTGCGATCGAGCCGCTTACTGCCTTCGACGATCCCAAATCGCTCATCGAGCGTGATGTAGCGGGCGCCGAGCAACCAGCCCCAGCGGGCACGCTCCGACTGGCCGCTCTGCTCCTCCCAGATCAGGTCGAAATCGCGGCGCTCGGTTTGAATGTCGTGCCGCAACTTTCCTTTGCGGAGCTTATAGTCGTAGTCCGAGGAGACAATGGTGCCGCTGATACGTGTGGATTTGCGCGCGACGCCGAGGGAGAGGCCCCAGCCGTTCCCGTTCACGTCGCCATCGCGCCACTCGCTTGAGCTGTCGACCTGCCGGTCCATTCGCGTCTGGAGCGCGCTGTGCTGGAAGAGATACACACGCGTACCGACGCCGAGGAAGAGTTCGAAGGGGTCTTCCCGCTTGACGAGCCCCTCCTCCAGCAATTCTTCATCGCTGAGTTCATATTCCGTCCGTTGGGCTTGAGCGGCTGGCGTGCCGAGCGCCAGGCACATCGCCAACGGGATCCACCATCTGGCTTGTGATGCATTCATCGGGTCATCTCCTTTTCCTGGTCCTGAGTTATCCTGCGGGGGCGGCTTGCGTTCGCGCCAGCCGCTCCACCTGTTCCAAATACCGCGCCACATCCTCCCGCGGGCGAAGCTCCTGTGAGCGCTTCAACAGCGGCACGGCCTCCTGAAACCGGCCATTCCGCACCAGCGCCTGCGCATGGCGCAACTTCGCCTCGGCCTCGAACCGATCGAGCGCCGCAGCGCGTTCGAAATAAAGCACCGCCTGCTCGAGGCGGCCCTCCTTGGCCGCCAGTTGGCCCAGCCGAATTAGGGCATCTCCATCGAGCGGGTCAACGCGGATAATTTCTTCGAGGATGCGCCGATAGTTCTCTCCGCCCTCGCCCGAGGCCAACCGCGCCTCGACACGAAGCAGACGGATGCGGCCGTTCTCGCCAAGCGCGTCGCCAAACCGCTCTCGCGCGAATGCGATCAGGTCGGAGGCTGCGTCAGCCGCCCCGCGCGCGGCCAGTACCTCTACGTTCCGCACCGTGCGCTCGGCCGCGGCCGGACCTTCCTTTTCAGCCGAACGCCGGTAGGCCCCCGCGGCAAGGTCCCAGGCCCCTTCGTTGACGTAGATGTCGCCCAGCGTTTGCAACGCGGTCGCCGGGGCACGGCCGTCCAAATCGAGGAACTCGTAAATTTCCGCGGCCTTCAGCGGCTGCTTCAATCCGAGCAGTGCACCCGCTTTCAAAAGATAAAAATCCGCCGACTCGGGATTTTTGGCGATCAACTCATCCGCGAGCGCAGCGACCTCGCCAAACCGGTTCTGGCGGAACATCGCGCGGGCGAGGCCAAGCTTCCAGTCCGGCACGTCCGGTTGCAACAGCATGGCCTGGCGAAAAGCGGTTTCGGCCGCCATGAATTTATCCTCGGCAGCCAGCGCGACGCCGAGCAACCCATACGTAAGGCCGTCCGTCGCGCCGAGTTCAATCGCGCGCGCAAGCGCCTCGCGGCCGGCAGCGTGCCGACCCGCGCGGATTTCCACGATGCCCAGATTTTTCCACGCGCGCTGGAAGGCGGGAAATTTTTGAATCGCCCGTTGGTACGCGGTGGCGGCCTTGTCGAGTTTGTCCTGCTGGAAATAGATATTACCGAGCGTGAAGTCAAACGCCGCGCTGCTGGCGGGCGTAATGGTCTTGAGGATGGCGACGCGCGCCTTGTCGAGCCCGCGCGGCTGGCCCATCAGTTCCATGATCTGCTGCATCAGCGCACGCTCGGCCTCGGTCAGTTGCGGCTCGATGTCCGTGCGCACACCATACGTGCCCAGAAACGCGCGCTGAAATTCAGGGGAGCGCCAGAGGCGGAGTTCCTCGGCCGTTTGAGCGGTCACCCGACCGGGCAGCGCGCCGAGCCAGCCGGCCAGGGCGAATGCCGCCAGGCGTGCGGTCGTGCTCCATCGAATGTTCGATGTCGGACTCATGATACGGCAAATGTGATCGGAACCCTCATTTTGAACTGGACGGGCTGGCCGCGCCGCCGCCCGGGCTCAAACCGCCAGCGACGTACGGCTTGCAACGCGGATGCGTCCAAAGCGGGGTTGGACGAGGCTTGAACGGAGGGATTGACGACCCGCCCGTTTTTGTCCACGACAAACACGACATAAACGGTGCCTTCGATCCGCTTGCGCCGGAGTTCGGCCGGATACTCCGGGGGCGGTTGAAACACGGGCCGAGGCATTTGGTCGAGATCCGCGGACGAAAAGATCGCGTCGGCATCAACCTGCGCTGAAGCGGGGTCGATTTGCGTCAGACGCGCCACCATGTCGCCAAACCCATCGCCCGAACCGGGATTGAGCGCCAGCTCAAGTTGGGAAAGATCCAGCGGCGGGGCCTCTTCCGCGATCTCCGGCGGCGGTTCCTCCTCCTCTTTCTGCTCGGGCGGCTCCTCCGGCGGAGGGGGAGGCGGCGGCAAATCGGCAGTCCCGACGGACCGGATTTCCATTTCCTCCCGCCCGATCCGATTCACCTGCTCCAGCACGGGCAAGAGCAGGAACATCAGCGCGGCGAACAGCGCGCTCAATACCGCGACAAATGTGCCGCGTGCCGCTGACACTAGAGGCCGTCGGGCCGACCCAAACCGGCGGCTGCTCATCGGGCGCCTCCCGGCCTTGTCGCGAGGTTCACGCGAGTCGCCCCCGCGAGTTTGGCTTCATCAATGACCCGAACCAGCAATCCCGACGGCACCGACTGGTCCGTCTGTATGATCACCGGCATGTCCTCTTTCTCAAGCAGCCGTTTGACCAGCGGGCGGACGCCGCCGATGCCCACATCGCGGCCGCCGTAGACAATCTGGCCCTCCGCCGTGATCGCGATCAGAATACTGTTTTTTTCGAGCTTTACAGATGCGGCCGCCTGCGGTTTGTCCACCTCCACTCCGGTTTCTTCGACAAATGTCGTCGTCACAATAAAAAACAACAGGAGGATGAAAATGCAGTCGATCAACGGGGAAATGTCGATCGAGGCCTCCGCGGATTCTTCGGCCGCTATGTTCCGGAACCGGCTCATGCCGCCCTCCGTACGGCGTCGGACCGAGCCCGCCATTCGAGCAGGCAACTATCCTCCAGCGCGGCGATCATCTTGTTGAATTTCTCGTGTTGGCGCGTCAGCACGAACTGGAAGACCATTCCGCCGAGACCGATGACCAGACCCGTTTCCGTCGTGATCAGCGCCTCCGAAATTCCGCTGGCGATCACCGACATGGTCTTTTCGCCGCCGCCCCCTTCCGCAAGCCCCTTGAAGGTGGTGAGCATGCCGGTGACGGTCCCCAAAAGGCCGAGCAGAGGCGCCGCCGCAACGGCCACGTTCATCACCTTCAGATCGCTGGCAAACGATGCGAATTCCGCGCGGTGCAATTCGGCGAAAAAGGCCTGAACGCTTTCCTCGTTCCGCCGCGACATCGCCTCGCGAATAAGTCGGCTGAGTGGCCCCGTCGCTCGGGCGGGGTCATGCTTCCACTTTGCCCATGCCACACGGGGATCCGCCAAGGCGCCCTTCTCCAGCAAACGCACCAAGGTATGGAAACCGATCCCGAACAAAACCAGTGCATCCGCAGCGAGAGCAAACATTCCCCATCCGCCCGACTTCCAAATCGGGATGGCTTCCCTGACCAGCGAGCTGATTAGGGATTCGCTCATGCCGGGGCGCCCTCCGGCTGGATCTCGCCGGAATTTTCCAGCCCGCTGGAAACGGATGCCGCTTCGTTCGGCAAGGCAGATCGCGCGGACATTGCATCCAGAAATGCGATGGCAATCTGTTCGAGCCGTTCCACAATCGAGCGGGCCTTGCGGGACAGAAAAGCGTGGAGCAGCAGGGATGGAATCGCGACGATCAGCCCGAATTCCGTCGTGATCAGCGCCTCGGAAATGCCAGCCGACAGCATCTTCACGTCGCCGGATCCAAACACGGTGATGAGCTTGAACGTGGCGATGATGCCCGTCACAGTGCCGAGAAGCCCCATGAGCGGCGCGGTGGCCGCGCCCACGGCGATGAAGGGCAGCCCGCTGTTCAACCGAAACCGCGCCTCGAGGACCTCGGCGAACATGGCCTCTTCCATGATGTCCTTGGAATGGCCGCGCCGCGACCATCCGGCTTTCAGCATGCGGGCCGCAGGACCGCGCATACCGTTGATCTGGGCCTGCGCCGCGTCATCTTGGCCCTCGCGAATAGCGACGAAAAGCGCATCCAAATTGCGTGGATCCGGCAGCCGCGTGAAGGAGAGGCGGAGCCATTTGAATACGGAAAATCCGAATATTAGCGCCGCCATGGTCAAGATCGGCCACATGACCACGCCGCCCTTTTGGATGTGTTCCCACAGGGTCTCCTTCGTCGCCTCGATTTTGCGCGCGTTGCCGAGGCTTCCGTCGAAGGCCATCTCGCCCTCGCCGGCTCGCAAAAGCTGGCGGGTCATTTCGGCCAGCGCGGGATCCTGAAACGGCGCAACGGACGGCTCGAGGGAGCCGAGTCGCTGTTCGACGATTCCGCACAGATCGCTCTCCGCGGCCGCGAACAGCGCAACAGGTCCGATGAGCGCAAAGGTGCCGCGGTGGAGACGGCCGTCCTCGGCCGCCGCCTGCCCCTCGAACCGAACGCCGCCAATCAGGGATTCCAACCGTTTAAGGCTCTTTGATATTGCTCCGGCGGCGGCAGCGAGGCGCTCGGGAGCCGGGGCGTCCTCTCGCTCGAGAATCTCGCGCGCGTCGCGCAGCTCTCGCTCGTAGAGCTGCAGCTCGGAGATATGAAGGCGCGACTCGAGGTTGCGCAGATATTCGCTGAACAGAGAGACCAAGTACTGCTGTTCCTGCTCCCGCGCCTTGATGTCGTTGCGCAGTTTGCTCAACTCGAGGCTTCGGCTGTCGGCCTTGCGCCGGGTTTCCTCCATGCGGCGCCGTTCCTCAACCAGCGTCGCTTCGAGGGCCGACACACGCTCGGCGAGCGGAATCTTTTCCTGCGCGATGCGCGCGCGCTCAGCATCGAGCTGATCGAGTGCTTTTTGCAGTTCGCGGTGTACCGGATCTTCTTGCGCGACGGCCGAGACCGTTGCCAGCCACGCAAGGCATGCCAGACAGAAGGCAAACCGGCGGAGGATGGAGAAAATCAATCGGGATGTGGCCTTCACGGCGACTCCTCCATCCGGTTGGCGATCCGCGACGGCAACGGCACATAAGCGGCGGGTTTTTCATTCCGGTAGATGGCGAACGCGGAGGCGAAGTCGGCCGCGCGGTCATCCCAGGGTTGCCATATCCATCCCTGTGGCCCCGGATAGCCGACCCCCCCGATGCCGCCCTTTTCGTTACTGTAGAACGCCTGCGCCAGGCCGAGGTACATCGCGGTGACCTCGGCGCGCGCGCCGTCTTCCAATTCTCGGACTTCACCCGCCACGGTGATCTCGCGCGCCGCCTTGTTAAGTTCGTTGAGGATGCCGATCACATTCTGGAATCGTTCACTGATCCCGAGCTTGGTCTGGTCGGGATTCTCAGGAATCCGTCGGCTGAGGGGCTCGATGCGGGATGCGACTGGCGGCGGCAGGGCGGGCAAAATCGCGCGGACTCGCGCCTCATAGCCGGCGAGCGCGGGCGCGAGGCTGCCCGTGGCCTCCTTGAGGGCCTCCAGCCGAGTGTTCAACTCGTTCCACTGATCTTCGGTCTTCGCCAGTTCCGCCTCTGCGGCCTCGGTGCGCGAGCGTATCGAAGCGATTTCACGCTCCAGCAAATCGATCCGGTCTTCCAATATTGTTCGCTGCACGCGCCATTCCTCCCGCTCCTTGGACAATAAAAGGCGCGTCTGGATCCAGCGCTCCATCGCCTGGGCCCGGTCTAGTTCGCCCGTCTGGGCGCGGCTCACCCCGGGAGCGGCCGCCAGCCCGAGAGCGAAGAGAGCGATGATGCAACAAATCGGTCGGTTCACCATTCACCTCCGAGCGAAACGGAATATGCCACACCCTCGCGATAGGAACGGCGCGGGATGTCCGTGCCGTCGGGCAGCCGATAGGTCTCCTTGATCACGGGGTCCGTGGTGTTTTTCGCGCGCAGCGTCAGCTTGAATTGCTTTTGGCGGCCGAATTTGTACTCGAACGCGAGGTCCACGGTCTCGCGGGCCAGGGAATAAATGTCTGGAGTTGCGCCGTCCTCGCCGACCGCGGCGCCCGTTTTTAGCATATCGCCGCGCTTGTTGAAGAAATAGGAGAATGACGCGCGCGGCGTAATCTCGTACGTCGCGTTCAGATTGAGCAGGTAATCGGGCTGACCCTCCATGTCGCGCTCATCGATATAAATGGAATGGCGCGCGAGGTTGTAGCGAACCTGATCCGGAATTTCGACGGACGCGTCGATCTTCGTGTAGTTGGCGCCGAGAATCAGCCGGCCGGGGAGATAGGGCGGCGCCGGGACAGGCCGGCGTACTTCCAGTTCAAGTCCGCGCACAGTGCCGTGCGGGTAATTCACCGCGAGAACGTAATCCTGGCTAAGATAGGAAAAGGATTCTTTGTCGATCGGATCGTCAATTTGCTTTTCAAACACGCTGGCGGAGACCACGGTTTCTTCCGCGGGGTACCACTCCCAACGGATGTCGTGGTTTTCGACCGTGGACACCCTGAGGTCCTTGTTGCCGACATAGGCGATCCCATCCACGTAGTCGAAGGTGATTACCGGGGCCAATTCCCAAAAGGTCGGCCGCGCGATGGTTTGGGCGTAATTGTATCGCAACTTCATGTCGGGGCGCGGCTCGTACACGAGGCCCGCCGCTCGCAGGAGGTGGGATTCATCGATGTCGACTCGGGCTTCTTCCCGGGAAACGCCGCCAATGGTGTAGTAGTACGTCTCGGTGCCGTCCGGCAGTATTTGGGGGCGACGAATCGCGACCTGAAAGGCGCGCGGAGGATCGCGTTGGTCCATATCCGAGGTGGGATCCACCGAGATCAGCGTATTTTCTGCGCGAAGCCCGATGAGGCCGATGAGCTTGTGGTTCATCGGCAGTTCCAGCATCGCGTAACCGGCGGGGAAATCTTGGTCTCCGTCGTAACTGACGTCGTAAAGTTTCGGCGAGATGTACCAGTACATGGAATCCTTGTATTTGCTGCCGACACCGATGTTGGTCGGGTTGAGAAAAACATCGGTCCATAAACTGGTGGGCGATGACGAGACAAACGAGGATTTGAGACGATCCGCCGCCGCGTCCGCCATTTTGGCCAGGTAAATCTGGCCCGTGGAGGACGCTAGCCACGCATTTCGGGCATTGATGAACGCAATTTGTCCGGCGAAGCCCGGCGGGAACTGGGCGCGCACCGGACCGGTATAAATCGGATCCAATTGCGCCCCGAAGGTGTAGAAAAATGAGTTTTGCCGGTAGGTTCGCAGCGTTATGTCCCGAACCCAACCGAACTTCAGCGCTCCTGATTTTTCCACGTCGCCGCGCGTGCCATCTGGATTACGGGGATGGAACTGGCGGTCGAACGGAACCGCGACGTTGAGCCCGTACTGCGTATTGTCTTCTTGCGTATCGCGCCAGACGCGGGCCGTCTTGTCAAACGCCGCCCCGGAGGCTCCAGGGGGCAATTGCTGGTAACGGAATAAATTGCCCTGCCGGACGACAACATTCTCGAAGTAGCGAACATCCGGCTCGTACTGGCGGACGACATTATGGCCGCCGAACCACTGAAGGCGGAGGCCAAGCCCGGGGTTGATCATTTCGTCAAAATTGTGCTCGCCCCGAAATTGAAGGCTGTCGGTGCTGCGCTCGATGTAATGAATGGCCTGCTTCTGCTCCCATTCGAGCGTCGTATCGTCAAACCCTTCCGTGGTGAAACTTGCCTGGTCCGTTCCTGACCGGACGCGAAAGAATGTCACAGAAATTTCGCTGCGCTCCGGATTCTTGACGCCCGAGGTGATCAGCAAGCCGTATTTGACCTCCGAAACGCCCTCCTCACGGGTTGTATCGAACAGATTTGTAACCTGCGGATTCCCCAAAGACGGACGTACATAGGCGGTGTTGAAATTGGTGCGCAAGGAGTGCTTCTGACTGTAGGTGAACGCGATCAGCGCACCAAGACGCGAGTCGCCAATTAGGGGGTGCGCGTTTCCGATCGAGGCATTAATCGAAAAGTTTTCCGGAATTTGTCCGTATTTGATGCCCATTGCCGGAGCCATGCTGCGAGTGATGCGATCGTATCTCAAATAGAGTGCACTATGATCCACTCCGCCGCCGAGCAACTGCTCATGATTGGAGGGCAGCGCAGTGTCGAGCAGTCCATCGTCCTCCATCGTGGCCGCGCCGTCCGGCATGTCGCGTTCGCCGCGCTGACGCGCCCACACGTCGACGCCGCCGCCTTCGTAGGTGATGAAGCGTTCCGAACCGTGGTAGTTACGGTTGATTTCCCGGCTGAAACTCAATTTGAGAAACCGCTCGTCAGGAATGGACAGCAGTTTCAAATTGATTCCCCCGCCGCTGAAGTCTCCCGGCAAATCGGGCGTAAAGGTCTTCGACACCGAGATGCTGTCGATCGTGCCGGCGGGAAACACATCGAGTTGCACGGCTCGGCGTTTCGGGTCGGCGCTGGGGATTCGAAACCCATTGACCGAGGCGCCGACGTACCGGTCGCTGAGGCCGCGCACTGAAGCGTATTTGCCGTCGACGATCGTTGTACCGACGACCAGTCGAACTGCTGCCGCGGCGTCGCTGGCGCCGGCCCGGCTCATTAGCTCCCGGCTGACGGCATCCTGAAACGTGATCGCCTGAGCGCGCAGCGTGAGCAGACCGGCTTCCGTGGCGGTGTCCGTCTCCGGCTCGCTCTCACGGACCACGAGCTCTTCCATTTCGGTCAATTCGGAGGAGAGTCGGACATTCAGTTCGGCAACCGTGCCCGGTGGCACCACGACGCCACTGAGCACGGCGCGCTGGTAGCCCTCTCGCGTAACCGCCACGGAATAGCTGCCTGGCGGCAGATCGGGAAACAGGAAGAAGCCCTCTCGGTCCGAATTCACAGAGATGTCCTGTTCCAAAATGCGCAACGTCGCCCCTTGGACAGGGTCGCCAAAGTCGGCGTCAATCACCTGGCCGCGCAGGGCGCCGCGCTCGCCTTGAGCGTGGCCTACCGGGCGCCATGTCAAACAGATCACCATCGCCAACCCCAATATGCGCGCCGATGACCTCACGAATGGAAAGGGTCTTTACTCAATCACCCCCGCTTGTGCCAGATAAATGCGGGCGAGGGCAATACTCCGGGGACGAAGATTCTCCAGCGAGCGCGCGGCCTCCAGCGCCTCGGCAAAAACCGCCTCGGCCTCCGAAACATCCCCCGCCCGCGATAGGGCTCGGGCCACACGCCCGAGGATCACGGGGCGTTCAATGCCGTCCGACTGTTCCGCCAACCGCCGGCCATGCCCGGCGGCCGCTCGCGCGCCTGCAACGTCGCCTGCCGCGGCGCGCGCGTGCGCCAGATCTGCCCACTGAAGGGCGCGAACGTAGGCCGGAGCCGGCTCATTCGCGATGTCGGAGGCGACCTGCTCCAGCCATGCGCGCATGCGCTCGGGCCCGACAAATTCCCCAAACGTGTCGATCAGCTCCAGGCGCTCATCAATTCGCCGATAACCGGAAGTATCTGCCGTCTTTGCCCACAGGGCATCGGCCCATTCGTTCCTTTCGTCTCCCTTCAAGCGCGCGGCGACAAGGCGGGCAAGCCGGAGCCGAAATTCAGTGTCGGCGTCGGAGCGCTCATCCGGTAGCGAGTCTATGGCGGACAGAGAAGACCACGTCCCGTCTTGTACCGCACTTGCGATAGCGGCCGCCCGCCGAACTTCAGCGGCAGTTCGTCCCACTCCGGCATAACGGGTTTCGTATTCGCTGAGCAGCGGCACGTCGCCGAGGGCAGCAAGGGCCCAGAGAGCACGAAGCAGAATCCGATCGTGCTCGTCCTCTCTGAACAGCGGCGATTTGTAGAGGGCTTCCAGCGCAAGGCGCCGCGCTTCATTTGTCTGTTGGCGCACGGCAAGGTCAAAGGCGAGATCCGCCAGCGCACCCCATTTCCACCAGCCCGTGAGTTGCCGAGCCTTTTGCTCCAGCTCATCGGCGGGAAGGCCAAGGCCCGACCCCGCCGCTAAGACTCGCATCTGCCATGTGGCTTGGTCTTGGGCGTCGTTGGTGATCGCAGAGGCGGCTGCCCATGCTTCGGACCAATATCGAGCGGCGATGGGGTCTGCAGCGTCCGAAAACGGGGCGATCATTGCCCAAATAAACACAATATGTGCGGTCCGCATGTTCATGACCTGTCCAAATAAAACTGGCGGAGCCTCCCGACTCCGCCAGTTCTCTGTTAGATTTTGATGAGGTCAGGGTGTGAGAGCGGTTACAAGTCGGTAGTACCCCTCGGTCGGCAGCGGGGTCATGTCCGAATAGGTAACCTGAGATCCCGTGCCAACAATCGTCCCGATGGGCGTCCACGGTCCGAACGGCGTTGCCGCGCGTTCAACGGTGTAGGTCTCGCCAGCCGCGGTCGGGAAGGATACGAAGGCGATGGGCGCAAAGGGCGGAACCGTATGATTGATCCCGGAGACCAGAAGATTGTCTTCGAACGCCGAATAGTCGACATGATTTGTCCCCGCGTCGAGAACGCCCAAACGCGCCGTCAGCGTCCAGTATGCCCAGTTGCGGCTTCCAAACGCACCGATCATCTGTACCGGCGTGAAGAAGCCATCGCTGGGCGGCAGCCGACCCGCATGGAGGTAGTTTGTCTTGGGCCGCGGATCCACATATTCCACGGGATAATATGTGCGGCCCCCAATGTAGTTCGAGACGCCGGACCCCAAATTGGTGTGAGCGGAACGAATCAAGGCCATGATCGGCAAGTTCGTTGCATCGCCAAACGGATAGGGACCGGAATAGCCGAGATAGATGTTTGAGAGCGTCGTGTCGGTGAAGGCCGGATATGCATAGTGGGGTTCTCCCCGATAGGCCGCCTCCACATATGGCGTCATCTGATTGGTCGAGCCCCGGGCCGCCCCAACAAAGAAATTGCTGTTGAAATTCCACCAGAGGTTGTTCTTGAACTCCAGCATCTTCGCACCCGGCTCAACCGAATGCGTGTAAAACGCGCTGTTGTAGTAATTCGACAGTGTGAAGAGGGCTGAGCTCGGATTGGTCTCCGTCAAGCTGCCCTGAATCAGACCCGCGGCCCCGCCGAAATCGAGGAACATGCTGTTATAAATTCGCCCGGCGGAGGCGTCTCGCATATGGCAAAGACTATTTCGAAGATTCGCCGCATGACGGCCCAATCCGATAATCGTGGCGTTGTAAATCGTCGGACAGGAGTGCGGCATCGCCCGGTTGTCCACATTTGCGCCGTCGCATTCAAAGCCGCGGTCAGACACCTCAGGACTCGGTGGGCCGATCGTGATGGATCCCTGAATGGCCATGATAAATTGAAGCCGTCCGCGATAGCCCTCATCCCAGTCGAACTGGTCATCCGTGCAGTTCCAAGCCAGCAAATACTTTCCATCGACCGTGCCGCCAAACCATTCAAATCCGTCGTCCACGTTGTAGGCCACTTCAATCTGGCGGATCTTTGTGTTGCGCCCGACAGCGCCCATCGTCAATCCATTGACTTCATTATTTGCACCGAGAACGTAACCACCGTAGCGGATGGAGATGTACTCAAGCTCTCCACTGTTGTCGTTGTCATCATTCCCGCCGTATTCCGAAATACTGCCGTAAGGCTGCAGACCCTCGATCTGCACAAACCTCGTACCCGTCGGCCCGGGAACATCCTCGTATGCAACGTAGGTGCGCCCGAGAAGAATGAGGCCGCCCCACTGCCGAGCGCGGTTGTTATTCGCGACATTCCACGGGCTAGTGCCCAGCATAGTCAGCGGATTCGGGCCGAGATAGAAATCGTCATTCGTTGTCGTCATCACAATGGGCTGGGACGGAGTCCCCTTCGCTATGAGTTTCGACCCGCGAGAGATAATCAGGGTGCCCGGCGCCGGCGGGTTTGTGCCAATTTGGAGGGTACCATCCCGATAGCCGCGCACCACCGTGCCCGGCTGGATGGTAAGCGTTGCGCCGTTGGTCACAAATATGGCCGTGGTCAGGATATACTCATTGGTATTGACCCACGTGGTATCCGTTCCGATGTTCCCGCTCACCAGGATCTGTGCCGCGTCCGCCCGGAACCCGAGCGGAAGCCATGCCAATGCAGCCATAATGATGCAATGATGTTTCATACCAAACATGATTTCTCCTCGCTCCTCTACATCCGCTGGAATCCTGCAGACACGCGTCTGCAACCGGAGGAAACGCTCGTCTCGCCGTGTTACGGTTTGATGAGGAGATTGCAAGAAATCGAATTGAGATTCCGAGCCGAACGTCTCACACCACGAAGTCGACGCTGCCCGAATCCCCCGACTCGAAATAACGCGACCCGGTGCAGGGTCGGCGATTCTCAAACGATTTCCTAAAGTCTCGCCCACGGCGTTTCGACGCGCGAATATCTCCTACTGCGATCAATCGGAGTCATTCTCAACACCGACCCGCGGGTCTCCGCGATCTCCGCGAGCCTTGCTCGACCCGCCGGAAACGCGCGACAAACGGCAAAGGAAAAACCTCCTTTGGGGGCTTCTGATATCGGCCGACAGTCACGAGCGGACAGGATTCAGGCCGCTTCGCATGAAAATTCCATGCCGCAGGCCCGACGAACCGGCAACCCGAGCGAATCTAACGCGCGGATCAGAGATGCCAGTATTTCCAAAATTTCGAGGTCTCTAAGCGGGCGTGCTTGATCTGAACTTCAGGATCATTGCGAATGAAGGTCGATTCGCCGCGAAAGAATGTTTGATTCCCGCCGCTGGCGACCTCCCCAACTTCATGCCCCAGTAAATGTCCCGTGCGTG
Source organism: Kiritimatiellia bacterium (assembly GCA_025054615.1). Classification (NCBI taxonomy): domain Bacteria; kingdom Pseudomonadati; phylum Kiritimatiellota; class Kiritimatiellia; species Kiritimatiellia bacterium. The sequence goes on along the minus strand of JANWZO010000002.1, from coordinate 48,111 downwards.
TCAACCGGTCAAATGCGCGCGTCCGGCATCGGAAGGCGATCTCTAACTCTCAACGCTGCAAAGCATCTTCCAGATGCGGTGAATTCTCAAATACTCGGGTTCGCCTAAGCGCGTTCGCCACGCTCCGCTTGATTGCTATCGGGTGGTTTGGGATAAGGCGTATCCATGGCGTCGATCAAGAAAAGCGATGTCGTAAAACTGATTCTCGGCGAGAAACTCGGCCGGATGCCGTCGAAATTTTGCGCGTCGGCCACGGCCTCCTCGAACATCGCTCTTGTCAAGTACTGGGGCAAACGAAACGAGGAACTCAACCTGCCGGTCACTTC